>DASWMK010000184.1 GCA_036399815.1 Acidimicrobiales bacterium | reverse complement strand
CGCGTACGCGGCGGCCGGGCTGCTGGCCGTGGCCGCCGCCGCCACCGTCCTGGAGGAGCCGCTCGACGTGCCGGTCGACGTCGGCTTCGCCGCCGACCGGCCGATCGCCGCCGCGGCCGGGGCGCTGGCCGGGGTGGCCGTCGCCATGGCCGTCGGCGTGGCGGCCGTGCGGGAGCGGGCGCCGGCGCTGGCCGCCGGCCCGGTGGCGGCCTCCCGGCCCGGCGTGGTCACGAGGGCCCGGCGCGCGGCGCCGGCCTGGGCCGTGCCCGTGGCCGCCGCCGCCGGCGCCGCCGTCGTGGCGGTGGCGGCCAGGGCCGTCGCCCCGTGGTCGCTGATGCCGGCCGGGCTCGAGGCGGCCGCGGTCGCTCTCCGGAACGGGGTCGGGCTGGACCCGTCCGACCCGCCGCTGGCCGTCGTCGTCGCCGCCTTCTCGCCGGTCGGCCCGGCGCCGGCCGCCACCGTCGCCGCCGCCGTCGCCGCCGCTGCGCTGGCCCGCCGCATCCGCCAGCCGGCCGTCGTCGCCGTGGCCGTCGCCGCCGGCCTGGCCGGCACCCGCTTCGACGTGGCCGTCGCCGTCGCGCTCGCCGCGCTGGCCGTGCTGGCCGGTCGTCGCCGGCCGGTCGTCGCCGGGGTGCTCCTCGGCGCCGCCGCGCTGGCCCGGCCCGAGGCCGTCGTCCTCGCCGGGGTGGCCGCGGCGTGGGCCGGCTGGCCGGGTGGGCTCGTCCTCGCCGGCGTCGCCCTGGCGACCGTCGCCCCGTGGGTGTGGGCCCGCTGGTGACCGGCGCCCGCCCGGGCCTCTCCCCTGGCTTCCGGTGGGGGGTGGCGGCCGCCGTCGCCGGCGTGCTGGCCACCGTCGTGGCCCTCACCGTCGTGCTCGGCCCCGAGTGGTCGCGGCGGGGGATGATCGAGGTCACCGGGACGATCGAGGGGTTCGACCGGCCCGACGCCGCCGACGGCCTGGGCGCGCTCGCCGGGCGGCCGTGGGTGGTCGAGGGCGGCGGCCGCTGGGGGGTCGCCGGCGGGGCCGCCTACCTGTCGTCGCCGGCCCCGGCCCGCAGCTTCGCCCTCGTCGACGTCGGCTCGCCCGACGTCGCCGTCTCCGCCCGCCTGTCGGCCGTGCGCAACGGCGCCGGGCTGGCCTTCGCCTACTCCCGGCCCGGCCGGTTCTGGGCGGTCGTGGCCGTGCCCCAGGTGGCCACCTGGAACCTGGTGGAGGTGGTCGACGGCCGGCCGACGGTGCGGGGGTCGACCGGGCAGTCGGCCGTCGCCGACGGCACGGAGGTCGCGGTGGCGCTCTCGGGGGACGAGGTGACGGTCGCCGTCAACGGCCGGCCGGCGCTGACCGTCGACGGCCTCCCCGCCGACCGGTCGACCAGGGTGGGCCTCACGGTGGCCGGGCCCCAGGCCGGCGAGGCCCGCTTCGACGAGGTCGCCGTCGCCCTCGCCGGCGACGAGCCCCTCCCCGGCGCCGGCCCGCCCTGACCGCCGGCCCCGCCGCGGCGCAGGTTGAGCCGCCGACGAGCGCCGCTGCGGCGCCGGCCGGCCGTCGCCCCGGCGGCAGCCGCCGACCGGCGCACCTGCGGCACCGACCCGCCGGCCCCGCCGACGAGCGCAGCCGCCGCAACGGCCCGTCGTCGTCGCCCGGGCGGCAGCCGCCGACCGGCGCACCTGCGTCACCGACCCGCCGGCCCTGCCGCCGCACAGGCCCTCGCCGCGACAGGCGCCGGCCTCGCCGTCGACGAGCGCCGCTGCGGCGCGGGCCCGTCGTCGTCGCCCGGGCGGCAGGCGCCGACCGGCGCACCTGCGGCACCGACCCGCCGGCCTCGCCGGTCCTTCCCCTTCGCGTAGGCTTGCCGGGGTGGGGGCGGCGGCCGTGGGGACCGAGAGCGGGCCGGCGGCCGATCCCCGCCCCGGCGCCGGCACCCGGTTCCGCGCCCTCGACGGCTACCGGGCGCTCGCCTGCCTGCTGATCGTCGTCGCGCACGTGCCCGAGGGGCCGGCCGGGCTGCTCGGCGCCGGCTACGTCGGCTTCCTCGGCGTCGCCATGTTCTTCACCCTGTCGGGCTTCCTGCTCTACCGGCCCTTCGTCGCCGCCCACCTCGCCGGCCGGCCCCGCCCGGGCACGGGCCGCTTCCTGCGCCGCCGCCTCCTGCGCATCTACCCGGCCTACCTGGTCGCCCTGACCGGCTACCTGTTCGTGTTCGACCACCCGCCCGTCGGGAGCGTCCTCGACTACCTGAAGCTGTACGGCTTCCTCCAGATCTACGACGCCGAGCTGATGCCGAAGGGCATCCCGCCGGCGTGGACGCTCTGCACCGAGATGAGCTTCTACCTGGCCCTGCCGCTGCTCGCCATGGCCGCCCGGTCGCTCGCGGCGGCGCTCTGGCGGGCCGGCGACGAGGCCCGGCTGCGGGCCGAGGTGTGCGTGGTGGCCGGCGTGTTCGTCGTCGGCCCGCTGTTCCGGATGGCCCTCGTCGCCACCGGCCCGCACGGGGTGGGCGACGCCTGGCTGCCGGCCCAGGCCGACTACTTCGGGCTCGGCATGGCGCTCGCCGTGGCCAGCGTGTGGGCGGCCGACGGCGGGCGCCTGCCGCGGGCCGTCGACGCCATGCGGCGGGTGCCGTGGCTCTGCTACCTGCTCGCCCTCGAGCTGCTGTGGGCGCTCGGCCGCTTCGACCTCCCCGTCGGCTTCGACCGGGCCGGTCCCGGCACCCAGGTCGCCCGCAACCTCGTGTACCTCGGCGTGTGCCTGTGCCTGGTCGTGCCGGCCGCGTTCGGCCGGGCGGGCGCGCTCGGCCACCGCCTCCTCGCCAGCCGCCCGCTCCACGCGCTGTCCGAGGTGTCCTACGCCCTCTACCTGTGGCACATGCTCTGGCAGCGCCAGGCCGTGGACTGGCTGGGCGGGCCCGGCCCGGCGACGTTCTGGTCGGTCCTCTACGTCGGCCTGCTGCTGGCGCTGACGTCGGCCGTCCTCAGCTACTACCTCGTCGAGCGGCCGGCGGCCGCCGTGCGCGACGGCACCGGCGGCCGGTGGTGGGCGAGGGTCGACGCCCGCCTCGGCGCGGGCGCCTACCAGCCGGCCCGCAGCGGGTAGCCCCACCGCCGCAGCCAGGGGACGGTCATCGCCGTCACCAGCGCGCCGTCCCGCCGGCGCATGGCCGACCGCCACTCCTCGTCCACCCGGAAGGTGACGTCGGCGTGGCCGAACCGGTCGGGGTTGCCCCACACGCTGTGGGTCGGGTCGAGGGCGACGGTGCGGTCGCCGACGAACGCCCCGCCGAAGTCGACGCCGGCGAACCGGCCGATGCGGTCGACGGTCGACCGGGGCTCGGCGGCCAGGTCCTCGTAGCGCACGAGCAGGTAGCGGTCGGGGTGGCGGCGGCCGAAGGCGGCGGCCGTCTCGTTCAGCACGGCCCACGTCGTCGTGCTCATGGCCGGGCGGTAGGTCGGCATGAACGACTCGCCGTCGTAGCCCCACTCCCGCTTCTGCCGGGTCCACGAGTACGCCGCCGCCCGCGGGTCGCGGACGAGGTGGACGACCCGCACGTCGACGGCCGGCCGCCGGCTCCGCAGCACGAGGCCGTAGAGCGGGTCCTTGGACGCGTCGACCACCAGTCGGGCGCCGGTCGCCAGCGCGATCGCCGTGTACAGCCGCTGCAGGGTGGGCGCGTAGGGGTCGGTGCGGGCCAGCAGCACCCGCCAGGCCCAGCGGTTGGCCGCCATCGGCACGTGCCGGGTCCGCATGTGGCGGTAGCGGTCGACCATGGTGCGGGCGAGCTCGTCGTCGACCCCGCCGAACCCGGCGGCGAACACCGCCGACCACACCGGGCAGGCCCGGAACGGGCGGCCGCAGCCGCACCGCCCCCCGGCCAGCACGGCCCGCTCCCACACGTGCCAGATCTCGCCGCCGGCGAACACGCCGGGCGCCTGGCCGAGGAGCCGGTCGAGGAGCGTGCTCCCGCAGCGCCCGGTGCCCGCCAGGTACAGTACGCGGACCCCTTCGGGGCCCCCCTCCGCATGCCGCGACCCGACGCGCTCCGGCGCCTGTTCGACGACCCGTCCTTCGCCTGGGCGGCCCGCCCCGACCAGGTCGCGGCCAGGGCCGGGCTCCTCCGCCGGGTGCTCCCCTCCGACCGGTCGGGCCTGCGGATGCTCGACCTCGGCTGCGGTGCCGGCGAGAACACCGCCGCCCTCGCCGCCGCCCTCGGCGTCGACCGACCCGTCGGGCTCGACTGGGCCGCGCCGGCCCTCACCAAGGCGGCCGACGCCGGCGTCCTCCCCGTGCAGGCCCTGCTCGACGGGGCCGACCTGCCCTTCCCCGACGCCGCCTTCGACCTCGTCGTGCTGACCGAGGTGATCGAGCACCTCGTCGACACCGACCACGCCGTCGCCGAGGCCCGCCGGGTGCTGCGGCCGGGCGGCTGGTTCCTCGTCACCACCCCGAACCTGGCCGCCTGGTTCAACCGCGTCCTGCTGCTGGCCGGCGTCCAGCCCGCCTTCTCCGAGGTCAGCACGACCAGGGTCTACGGCCGCCCCGGGACCGAGGTCGTCGGCCACCTGCGCCTGTTCACCCGCCGGGCCCTCGTCGCCTTCCTGGCCGACGCCGGCTTCGCCGACCTCACCCTGGCCGGCGCCCCCTACCACGACGTGCCCCGCCCGGCCCGGCCCCTCGACCGCCTCCTGGCCCGCTGGCCCGAGGTCGCCGCCGGCCTCCTCGTGGCCGCCCGCCGGCCCGGCTGAGCCCCCGGCCGGCCCCGTCACCGCCCGGCGACGAGGTCGCCCAGCACGTCGCGCAGGTGCTTGGCCTGCTGGGTGAGGTCGAAGCGCTCGAGCACGTGCTCCCGGTTGCGCCGGCCCCACGCCTCGCCGTCCGGCCCGAGCGCGGCGCGGATGCCCTCGGCCAGGGCCGCCGGGTCGCCCTCGGGCACGAGCGGGTTCCAGGGCGGCACGACCTCGGGGATCACGCCGGACCGGGTGGCGACCACCGGCAGCCCGCAGGCCATGGCCTCGACCAGCACGAACCCGAACTGCTCCTCCCACTTCGGCGTGGTCTTCGACGGGAGCACGAGCACCCGACCGGCCCGGAGGACGTCGGGGATCTCGGCCCGGGGCCGCCGGCCGGCGACCCGCAGCCACGGGGCCGTCGCCGCCCGAGCCTCGAGCGCGGGCCGGAGGTGACCGTCGCCGACCATCGTCAGCCGGAAGCCGTCGACCTCGGGCGCCAGCCGCTCGGCCGCCGCCACCAGGTCGTGCACGCCCTTGTCGGCGCCCCAGTTGGCCCGCAGCATGCCGACGAACAGCACCTCGGGCCCCGGCTCGAGGACGGGCGCCGGGCGGAAGCGGTCGGTGTCGACCCCGGGGTGGACGACCGCGCACCGCTCGGCCGGCGCGCCCATGGCGACGAGGTGGTCGACGGCCTTCTGCGAGAACCCGACGAAGCAGTCCGCCCGCCGCAGGGTGCGGCGCAGGATCGGCCGCCACGGCGGCACCCGGTAGAGGGGCATCGTGGTGAGCGTCTCGAACACGAGCACGGCGTGCGGCGCCCGCAGCCGGCGGGCGAGGCGGGCGGCCTGGGCGGTGCCGAACGAGAACGCCTCGAGGGAGACGACCACGTCGGCCGGCCGGCCGTCGAGCGACGACAGGCCCCGCAGCCAGGCGACGGCCGCCGTCCACCCCTCGTGCCCGCCGAGGAGGGGGAGCCGGCGGACGGGCAGGACGACGGTGCGGTCGCCGGGCGCCCGCTCGCCGTCGGCCACGACGGTGAGGTCGGTGGCCGGCATGGCCCGCACGAGGTCGTACTCGTTGCTGGTCCGGGCCGGCGGCAGGCAGAGGACCGCCCGCATCAGGCCGCTCCGACGGGCTCCGCGGCGACGACGGCCACCGGCCGGGGCGCCGCCCGGGGGGACCGGCGGCGGACGGCGACGGCGAACGCGGCCGCGCCGAGCTGGCCCCAGAACCACGCCGCCGCCGCCCCCTCGGCGCCCGAGCGGGGGACGAGGACGAGGGCGGGGACGAGGATGGCGAGCGCCAGCACCGCCGTGATGGCGACCGTGCGGGCGTGGTCGTGGTGCAGGCGGGCCTCGGAGAGCAGCACGCTGGTCAACGCCCAGGGCACGCCGGCGGCGACGAGGGGCAGGAGGAGGCCGGCGGCGTCGGCGTAGCCCGCGCCGTAGAGCCCCATGGCCCACCGGCCGAGGACGGCGGTGACCACGAGGGCGGCGGCCATCACGCCGACGGCCAGGCCCAGCGCGGTGCGCACGTGGCCGGCCACCCCGTCGGTGGCCTTGCCCCCCTCGACCAGCAGCACCTGGCCGATCGTCTGGGGGAGCAGGGCGGCGACGGCGGCGACGCTCCAGGCCACGAAGAACCTGGCGTTCTCGGCCGCCGGCACGTTCACCAGCACGAGGACCGGGACGGCGAACGTCGGCGCGTACGCGGCCAGCATCGAGGCGTAGTTCACGGTCGCGTAGCGGGCCGCCCGCCGGGCCACGTCGGGCAGCGGGCCGAGCGCGAACCGGCCGGGGGCCAGCCGGTTGACGACGAGGCACCCGAGCCACCCGCTGGCCGCCGGCGCGCCGGCGCCGAGGAGGAAGACCCAGAGCGCGCCGCTGCCGCCGAGCGGGGTCCACAGCAGCGGGAAGCGCAGGAGGCCGACGGCGGCGTAGCGGGCCAGCACCCACCCCCACCGCCGGGCGGCGACGAGGCGGACGTCGTTGAGGATGGCGAGCGACGTGCCCGCCACCACGAGGGCGAAGATCGCCGTGCCGACCGGGTCGCCCCACCAGCGCAGGACGTGGGCGGCGGCGGGGTCGACGGCGGCCAGGTAGAGGGCGCCGCCGGCCAGCGACGTGACCGTCGTGAGGACCAGCGCCCAGGTGAACAGCACGCTGGAGCGGTCCGAGTCGTCGGCCGCGAACGCCGCCGTGGCCACCGGCAGGCCGAGGGTGGTGGCGTAGTTCACGAACATCACCGAGGTGAACAGCGCGGACGCGTTGCCCACCTGGTCGGCCCGGTACAGGCGGGCGGCGACCAGCCAGAAGGCGGCGCCGGTCACCGCCCCGACGGCCACGCTCACGCCCATCCAGGCCGAGCCCCGCACGACGTGGCCCGGCGCCGTCGTCGGCTCGGTCATGCGGTGGCGAGGGCGGCGCGGAGGTGGGCGGCGGCCGGGTCGAACAGCTCGTTGGCGGCGAGCACGGCCGGTCGCACGTCCACGTCGGGCAGCCGGGCGGCGAGGTCGGCGGCGATCTCGCCGGAGTCGGCCGGGGTCACGAACGGCAGCAGGGCCATCGCCCCGGACGGCAGGGGCAGCACCGGGGTGGCCAGGTCGAGGTGGACCCGGAGGCCCTCGGCCAGCTCGGCGCCGGTCGCCCGGTCCCGCCGGCAGCGGGCGACGATCGAGGCCAGCACCCCGGGCGGCCGGGACTTCAGCCAGATGCGCCCGACGCTGCGGGCCATGGCGACGGAGTCGGCCGGCATGCGGACGTGGCTGCCCCGCACCGCCTCCCACCGCACCGGCACCTCGGCGACCCGGTAGCCGATGCGCGACGCGAGGGCGAGCAGCTCGACGTCGAAGGCCAGCCCGTCCTCCTGGGAGAGGTGGAACAGCAGCTTGGCTGCCGGCGCCCGGAACGCCTTGAACCCGCACTGGGTGTCGCGCAGGTCGAGGTCGGTGAGCGCCCTCGTCAGCGCGTTGAACCCCTTCTCCATGGCCGTGCGGCGCAGGCTCATGCCGGTGACCACGCTGCCCGGCGCCGCCCTGGACCCGACGCTGACGTGCGCGCCGTCGAGCGCGGCGACCAGGCGGGGCAGGCCGTCCACGTCGGCGGCCAGGTCGGCGTCCATGTAGGCGATGACCGCGCCGGTGGCCCTGGCGACGCCGGACCGGACGGCCGCGCCCTTGCCCCGGTGGCCGGGCAGCGACACGACCGAGGCGCCCGGGAGGTCGCGGAGGAGGCGGGTGGCGACGAGGGCGGTCCCGTCGGTGCTGCCGTCGTCGACCACGATGAGCTCGGCCCGCTCCCGGCGCACCACCCCGGCGAGGGCCGGCAGCGACCACGGCAGGCGCCTGGCCTCGTTGTAGGCGGGGACCACGATCGACAGCGGCGGGCCGGCGACGGCGCGGGGCCGGGTCGTGAGCGTGACCGGCCGGGCCGGGCGCGACGCGGCGGCCGGCGCGTGGTGGCGGGCGATGGCCTCGTGGGCGACCTCGACGAAGCGGTCGACGGTGGCGTCCCAGGTGAACCGGCCGGCGCGCCGCTGCGCGGCCGCCCCGAGGTCGGCCCGGAGCCGGGCGTCGGCGGCGACGGCCAGCCACCGGTCGAGGAACTGCTCCTCGGTGTCGACCAGCATCCCGGTCACCCCGTCGACCACCGAGTCCCGCACGCCGGGCACCCGGAAGCCGATCGTCGGCGTGCGGGCGGCGGCGGCCTCGGCCACGACCAGCCCCCAGCCCTCGTGCATGGCCGGGTGGAGCAGCATCCAGGCCTCGCCGAGCAGCCGCTCCTTGGTGGCGTCGTCCACCCGGCCGAGCACCTCGACGCCCTCGCCGGCCAGCGCCTTCAGGGTCGCCCGCTCGGGCCCGTCGCCGGCGATCACGAGGCGGCCGCCGGTCACCGGGCGGACGCGCTCCCAGAGGCGCAGCAGGAGGTCGAAGCGCTTGTGGGGGACCAGGCGGCCGAGGGCGAGGAACAGCGGCTCGGGCGACTCCGGCGCGACGACGGCCGGCGGGTCGACCCCGTTGATGACGATGCGGACCTGCTCGGGCGGGACGCCGAGCCGGTGCAGCGACTCGGCCGTCGACGGCGACACGGCGACGAACAGCCGGTTCCGGTAGGCGAAGGGCATGGCCCGCCGCTCGAGCTCGCGGCCGACGGCGGCGACCGGGCGGGGGAACCACTGCGCCCACTGCTCGGTGTGCACGTGGTTGACGAAGCACACCGACGGCCCCCTGCGCCACAGCGGGGTGAAGAAGGCCATGCCGTTGGCCACGTCGACCACGAGGTCGCGGTCCCGGAACCCGCCGGCGTACCGGAACGGCGCGAGCAGGTACTGGGTGTGCTGGCCGCCGTTGGTGACGACCCGGTAGGCGCGCGGCTCGGCCGGCGCCGCGCAGAGCAGGGCGACGTCGTGGCCGCGCTCGACGAGGCCGCCGGCCAGGCGGTCGACGAGGATCTCGGAACCGCCGGCGAGGGGGTTCGCGAGGTCGCGCCAGGCGACGAACAGGATGCGCATCAGGCCCGTCCTCGTGGGCCGGCTGTGGTGCTCAACGCGCGTGACGCTCCGACGATCCCTCCCCTGGGACGGCCCGTGCCCCAACCCCTCGCCGTCCGACGACCGGCGCCGATCCTAGACCGGCCGGTAACAAGGTCGCGGCCACCGTGTCACCATCGGCGGCGTGCCGACGGGCCGGAAGCGCCTCCTCGACGCCGCCGTCCCCTGGCTCGCCGGCCTGGCCACCGGGGCGCTCGTGCTCGGCCCCGGCCTGGGCCCCGGCTCGCTGCTCAGCCTGGACCTCGTCCTCACCCCCCGCATCCCGGTGCCGCCCGGCGTCTGGGGGCTCGGGCCGCCCCTGCCCCAGCGGGTGCCGCTGTCGGTGCCGCTGGCCTGGGTGTCGTCGGTGGCCGGCGGGCCGGCGACCGGCAAGGCGCTCATCGTGGTGGCCGTGGCCGCCGCGTTCGCCGGCGCCGCCCGCCTGGCCGCCGCCGCCCCGCTGCCGGCCCGGCTGGGCGCCGGCCTGCTGTACGCGGCCGGGCCCTTCGCCGTCACCAGGATCGCCGCCGGCCACCTCAACGTGCTGGTGGCCCTGGCCGTGCTGCCCTGGGCCCTGCCCCGCCTGCTCGCCCCCTCGGCGCTGCTGCGGGCCACGTTCGCCTGGCTCGTGGCCCTCGCCGTCGCCGGCCCGGCGGGGGGCGCGCTGGCCCTGCCCGCGCTCGCCGTCGGCCTCGTGGGCGAGCGGGGGCGGCGGGCCGTCGCCGTCGTCGTGCTGGCCGTCGTCGCCCAGGCGCCGTGGCTGCTGCCGGCGGTCGCCGTGCTGGCCGGCGGGGCGGAGGTGACCGGCGCCGACGCGTTCGCCACGAGGGTGGGCGGCCCGCTCGGGCCCCTCGGGGTGCTGGCCGGCGACGGGTTCTGGCGGGAGGGGAGCCAGGTCGGCGGGGGCGGCGCGCTGGTGGTCGTCGGCGCCGCGCTCGTCGCCCTCGCCGTCGCCGGGTGGCGGTCGCTGCCCGCGCCCTGGGGTCGGCGGGGCGCGGTGCTGGCCGCGCTGGGCCTGGCCCTCGCCCTGGCCAGCGGCCTGCCCGGCGTCCGCGGGCCGTACCGCTCGCTCACCGAGACGGCCGTCGGCGCGCCGTTCCGGGACAGCCACCGGATGCTGGCCCTGGCGCTCGTCTGGCTGTGCCCGGCGGCGGCGATCGGGGCGGCGAGGGTGGCCGCCTCGCTGCGGTCGGCCCGGCCGGCGCTGGCCGAGGCGGCCGCCGCCCTGCCCCTCGCCGCCGCCCTCGTCGCCGCTGCGCCCGGCCTGTGGGGGGCGGACGGCCGCCTGGAGCCGGTCGACCTGCCCGCCGGGTGGTCCACCGTCCGCGACGCCGTCCGGGCCGAGCCCGGCACCGTCCTCGCCCTGCCCTGGCACGAGTACCTCTCGCTCGGCTTCGCCGGGGGCCGGGCCGTGCTCGACCCCCTGCCCGACTACCTCGGCGGCGACGTGCTGTCGAGCTACGACCCCGGCTTCGGGGTGCCCCGCCAGGAGCAGGTCGACCCCCGGGGCGACGGCATGGAGGAGGTGGTCGAGGGCTTGCGGCGAGGCCGGCCGGTGGCCGGCGCCCTGCTCGCGAGGGGGGTCCGCTGGGTGGTGCTGCTCCACGAGGCCGACTGGCGGGCGTACGCGGCCGTCGACGACGACCCGGGGCTCACCGCTCGACTGCGCACGGCGTCGGCCGACCTGTACGGCGTGGACGGCTGGCCCGGCCCGGCGGTCGCCGGCGACCCGGTGATCTCCCCGCTGTGGAAGGTCAGCGCCCCCGAGGGCGGCCGCTGGGCCCACCCGTGGGCGCCGGGGTGGCTCCGGGGCTGGGACGGGGCGGCCGCCGCGCCCGGCGGCCTG
Source organism: Acidimicrobiales bacterium (assembly GCA_036399815.1). Classification (NCBI taxonomy): domain Bacteria; kingdom Bacillati; phylum Actinomycetota; class Acidimicrobiia; order Acidimicrobiales; species Acidimicrobiales bacterium. Next base: position 3,447 of record DASWMK010000184.1, on the reverse strand, counting down.
GTCGACCTCCCGCCCGGCACGGGGCCCGTCTGGTACTGGCCGGCGGTGCCCGTCGCCGGCGGCTCGGCCGCCGTGCTCCTGGCCGGCGGGCTGGCGGGTTGGTCGGCGGCCCGGCGGGGGAGGGTGGTGGACATCGGTGACCGCAGCGGGTTACCTTCTGGCAACTATCTGGTGTGGAAAGGGATCAGGTGACGCGAAAGCCGGTCATCGCAGCGTTGCTCACGGTGCTGCTCGCGCTGGCCGCCGCGTCGCCCGCGGGGGCCCAGGGCTACGGTGAGCCGATCACGGTCTCGCCGGGCGAGGTCATCGAGGTCAGCGGCACCGGGTGCGCTCCGGGCGACGAGGTCGTCATCGCCCTCGACGGCGAGACCCTGAAGGTCGTCACCGCCGACGCCGACGGCAGCTTCACGGCGACGGTCCAGATCCCGCCGGACACGAGCCTCGGCCTCCACACCCTGACCGCCACGTGCTCGGGCGGCGTGGTCCTCACCCTGACCCTGAACGTCGTGGCCAGCGGCACCCTGCCGATCACCGGCTCGTCGGACCGCACGGGGCTGATCGTCGGCATCGGCGCCGCCCTCATCGTGCTGGGCGCGGCCGCCCTCTACGGCGCCCGCCTCCGCCGCCGCCAGACCGTCCCCGCCTGACCCGGCCCCGGCCCGCGCCGGGCCGACCTCAGGCGCGGCCCCTGTACGGCGCCCGCCGCCGTCGCCAGACCGTCCCGGCCTGACCCGGCCCCGGCCCGCGTTGGGCCGACCCCGGGCGCGGCCGCCACCCCGCCCTAGCCTGGACGGGTGCCCGAGGGCGACACGATCCACCGCACGGCGGCCCGGCTGCGACCGGCGCTCGAGGGCCGGGTCGTGCGCCGCTTCGAGGCGCCCCGACTGGAGGGCGAGGCCGCCGGCCGGCCCCGGGTGGGGGTGGCCGTGGCCGGCGTCGAGGCCAGGGGCAAGCACCTGCTCGTCCACTTCGCCGACGGGCTGACCCTCCAGACCCACCTGCGGATGAGCGGCAGCTGGCACCTCTACCGGGAGGGCGAGCGCTGGCAGCGGGGCGCCCACCTGGCGAGGGCGGTGGTCGGCGTCGACGGCTGGGTGGCCGTGTGCTTCTCGGCCCCCGTCGTGCGCCTGGTGCGCACCGAGCCGCCCGGCGGCCCGCTGCTCGGCCACCTCGGGCCCGACCTGTGCCGGGCCGACGCCGACCTCGACGAGGCCGTGCGGCGCATGGCCGAGGTCGCCGGCCCCGGCGACGAGGTCGGCGCCGTCCTGCTCGACCAGCGGGTGGCCTGCGGCGTCGGCAACGTCTACAAGAGCGAGGCGCTGTTCGCCTGCCGGCTCGACCCGTTCCGCCCCGTCGCCGACCTGAGCGTCGAGGAGCGCCGGGCCCTGCTGTCCACGGCCGCCCGCCTGCTCAGGGCCAACCTGGTGGGCGGCCCCCGCACGACCGTCCCCGGAGGCCTGGCCGTGTACGGCCGGGCCGGCCTCGCCTGCCGGCGGTGTGGCACCACCGTGCTGGCCCGGCGCCAGGGCGAGCAGGCGAGGACGACCTACTGGTGCCCGCAGTGCCAGCAGTGACCGGCCGCCGCCGGGTCGTCGTGGTCGGCGCCGGGTTCGCCGGGCTCGCCGTCGTGCGGGGCCTGGCCGGCGTGCCGGTGGACGTCACCCTGGTCGACGCCAACAACTTCCACACGTTCCAGGCGCTGCTGTACCAGGTGGCGACGGCCGGCCTGAACCCGGCCGACGTCGCCTTCCCGGTGCGGGGCATCTTCCACGGCCGCACCGACGTGACCGTCCGCCGGGGCCGGGTGGTGGCCGTCGACTGGGACGCCGGGGTGGTGGTGCTCGACGGCGGCGCCACGCTCGCGTTCGACCACCTGGTGGTGGCCAGCGGGGCGACGACGAACTGGATGGGCGTGGCCGGCGCGGAGCGCCACGCCTTCCCGCTGTACTCGCTGGCCGACGCCGTCCGCCTCCGCAACCACCTGCTGTCCCGGTTCGAGGCGGCCGACGCCGACCCCGAGGCGCCCGAGGGGTGCACGACGGTCGTGGTGATCGGCGCCGGCCCGACCGGCGTGGAGCTGTCCGGCGCGCTGGTCGAGCTGCGGGACAGCGTGCTGCGCAAGGACTTCCCGGCCCTCGACCTGGACGAGGCGCGCGTCGTGCTCGTGGAGGCCCGCGACGCGGTGCTGCCGCCCTTCGCCGCCCGGTCGCAGCGCCACGCCCTCGCCACCCTCGAGGCGAGGGGCGTGGAGGTGCGCCTCGCCGAGCGGGTGGCCGAGGTGGCCCCCGACCGGGTCGTGCTGGCCTCGGGCGAGGCCATCCCGGCCGCCACCGTCGTGTGGGCGGCCGGCGTGCGGGCCGGGCCGCTCGGCGAGGCGCTCGGCGCGCCGCTCGGTCCCGGCGGCCGGGTGGTGGTCGAGGCCGACCTGTCCCTGCCCGGCCGGCCGGACGCGTTCGTGGCCGGCGACCTGGCCGCCGCCCGCGACACGGCGGGGGACCTGCTGCCCCAGATGGCGCCGGTCGCCATCCAGGCCGGCGAGCACGTGGCCCGCCAGGTGGCCGCCCGGGTGGCCGGCCGGCCGACCGAGCCGTTCCGCTACCGGGACGAGGGGATGATGGCGACGATCGGCCGCCGGGCCGGCGTCGCCCAGCTGCCGCGGGGCCTCCAGCTGACCGGGACGCTCGGCTGGCTGGCCTGGCTGCGCCTCCACCTGCTCCGGGTCATCGGCTTCCGCAACCGCACGTCGGTGCTCGTGAACTGGGCCTGGAACTACCTCACCTACGACCGCGGCCCCCGCCTGATCCTCGAGCAGCCGGTCGAACCGCGCCCCTGACCGGGTCGCCGCCCGTCAGCGTCGGGCCGGGCGGTCGGCCAGGCGGACGACGAGGCGCAGGCCCGACCACGTCTCGTCGATGGCGCAGACCTTGTTGTCGACCAGGCCGGCGGCGAGGCCGAGCTCGCGCACGACGTTCTCGGTGAGGTCGGTCGCCACGCCGGACGCCTTCTTCGGCCACGCCACCCACAGGCCGCCGTCGGGGTGCAGGGCCCGCTGGGCGGCCGGGAGGCGGCGGGCCAGGTCGTCCCGCGACGTGGTGAACAGCAGGATCACGTCGGCCGTGCCCCTCGTCGACCGGCGCAGCAGGACGCCGGCGGGCAGCGGCTCGAGCAGCGCGGCCAGGCCGTCGGGGGCGCCGAGGAGGGCGAGCGTCGAGCCCTCCTTGATGCCGAGCTTCCTCGGCAGCGGGGTGCCGGAGTACCCCGCCGGCGTCATCTCGCCTTGCCGTGCTTGACCCGGTACATGGCCCGGTCGGCTCGCCGCAGCAGCACCTCGGCCTCGGCCTCGCCGTCCACCGTGACCGACACGCCCACGCTGGCCGACGGGTCGACCACCACGCCGTCGAGGTCGACGGGCTCGGACAGCGCGTCGGTGACCCGCTGGGCGATCAG
>DASWMK010000183.1 GCA_036399815.1 Acidimicrobiales bacterium | reverse complement strand
TCAACATCCACACCACCGAGTTCCCCAACGGCGCCATCCGCGACCAGCTCACCCAGCGCAGCTGACCCGCTGCGCGCCCACCCCCGCCCCCGTGCCGGCACCGCCGGCGGGGGCGGCGGGTGACGGGACGCGGCAACGCCGTCCCCGGACGAAGGACCGCCGTGAGGCATCGGAGCGACCCAGGGCGGCGGCGGGACGAGGCGGGGCCCGTGCGGCGCGCCCGCGACCCGGGCGACCCGTTGGCGGGGCTGGCCGGTGGGCTCCCCGTCCCGGTCCTGATGGTCGACGCCGCGCTGTGCCTCGTCGCCGCCAACGCCGCCTGGCGCGACCTCTTCGGCCTGGCCGACGGCGTCGGTGGGCGCGGGTGGCTGGCCCCGTTCGACCGGGCGACGCGCGGGCGGGTCGAGGACCACGTCCGGCGGGCGGCCCCCGACGGCATCGAGGTCGCGCACGGCGACGGGCAGGGCCGGTGGGCCACCCTGTGGTCGGGGCCGGCCGACGCCGACGACCCCGACGACGAGCGGCTCGTGGTCGTCGCCGTCGACGTCACCGACGCCCGGCGCCGGGAGGCGGCGCTCGCCTTCGACTCCACCCACGACCCGCTGACCGGGCTCCAGAACCGCTCGGCGGTGCTCGACAAGACCTCGTGGGCCATCGCCCGGCTGGGCCGGCGCCCGTCGGTGGTCGCCGTGCTGTTCGTCGACCTCGACCACTTCAAGGACGTGAACGACCGGTACGGGCACCGGACCGGCGACGAGGTGCTGGTCGCCCTGGCCGGGCGGCTGGCCGGCGCCGTGCGGCCCTCCGACGTGGTCGGCCGGGTCGGCGGCGACGAGTTCGTGGTGCTGTGCGAGGGCCTCGCGGGCGAGGACGAGGCCGCCTCGGTGGCCGACCGCCTGGTGTCGGCCGTCGGCGCCCCCCTGGTCGTCGCCCACGGCATCGAGGTGACCGTGGGCGCGACGGTCGGCGTGGCCGTCACGTCGTCCCACCGGGACGACGCCGTGGCGCTGGTCGACCGGGCCGACCGGGCCATGTACGCGGCCAAGCGGGGCCACCAGCGGACGGCCGGCCCGCCCCCGGACGACCACGCCTCGACCGTCGCCGCCCACCTCAGCGGGGTCGAGCGGCGGCTGCGCCGCGGCTGGGCCGGCTCGCTGGCCGGCGGCGACCCCGACGCGGCCAGCCGGTGGCTGACGGCCGGCGCGCTCGTGCGCCGGGCGACGATCGTGCTCCGGGGCGACGCCCACGGCTGACGGGGCCGGCGGGCCCGGCCGGCCCGGCGGAGTCGGAAGAATCGGCGAGTTCGGCTCATCCGGCGGAGCCGGCGGCCGATGGCCATCGTGGTGGCCCGGACGATCGCGACCCTGGTCGGCGGGGGCCGCCGGCGCTCCGGCCCGGACCCTCGCCACCAGCGGCTGCTCCTCACCCTGGCGACGATCGGTGCGGCCGCCGCCCTGGTCGGCGGCGGCACGTACGCCACGTTCACGTCGGCGGCCTCGGCCGGCGGCGGCGCCTCGACCGGCACCGTGGTGATCGCCCTCGGCGCCCCGGGCACCTCCGCCAACCGGCTGACCGTCGGCGCCGCCGGCCTCGCCCCCGGAGACAGCGCGCAGCGCAGCGTCGACGTGGTCAACACGGGCAGCGTGGCCCTCTCGGCCGTCGCCCTCACCACGACGGCCACCACGAGCTCGCTCCTCGACACCGACACCACCAACGGGCTCCAGCTGGTCGTCGCCCGGTGCTCGGTGCCGTGGACCGAGGCGGGCACGGCCCCGGCGTACACGTACACCTGCGCGGGGACCACGTCGACGGTCATCGCCTCGCGGCCCGTCGTCGGCGCCAACCTGGCGATGCCCGGCCTGGTCACGTCGCCGGGGACCACCAACCACCTGCGGGTGACGGTCTCGCTGCCGTCGACGGCCGGCGTGGCCTTCCAGGGCAGGACGTCGACGATCGCCTTCACCTTCACCGCCGCCCAGCGGGCCGCCGCCAGCCGCTGACCTCCGCCGGGCCGGGAACCGGTGACGGCCGGCCGGCGTCACAGGAGGCATGAGGCTCGCCCGGGTGCTGTGCGTCGTGCTCGTCGCCGTGACCGGCGCCTGCGGGGCCGACGGTCGCGTGATCGGGACGGCCGCCGAGCCGACCGGCGGCGGGCCGCCCCCCGGCGAGGACCCTGGAGGGCCGATCCCGGCCCCGCCCCCCGTCACCGTCCGGGCCGGGACGACCGAGCTCGAGCTGCGCCCCTGGACCTACTGCTACGGCAACGGGTGCGCCGACGGCATCCCGCCCTCCGACCCCCCCGACGTCGGCGCCACCGACCGCGTCGAGGTCGCCTACCCGCTCCCCGGCTGGCGCTTCGGCGCCACGTTCCGGGCCGTCGGCTCCGAGTGCCCGCGCCAGCAGGAGGTGGCCCTCGAGCACGAGGCCGACGGCACGTGGTCGCTCGGGCCCGCCGGCCCCGCCGGCACCTACGACGTCACCCTGTTCGGCCAGGGCGACGGCGACCTGTTCGTCACCTTCCGGTGGACCACGCCCCGCGACGGCCCGATGCCCACGCCGGCCGCCCGCCTCGCCGTCGTCGCCGACCACGACGGCCGCCCCGACAGCTACGGCGTCGAGCTCGAGCTGTCGAGCCTGGCGGCCACGCCCGACGAGGCGGTGGCGACCGTGACCGTCCGGGCCGCGAATGGCCGGTCGACCACGTTCACCGCCACCCGCGCCCCCGGGTGCATCGCCGAGGGCACCGTCTACTGGGACGGCCCCGACGCCGACGGCCTGGCCGCCGCCGCGCTCGGCGACCCGCCGTTCACCTACGAGGTCGAGGTCGTCCTCGACGGCACGCGGCACCGGGCCACGGCGGTCTGGCCGGACGACCAGATCGAGGGCAACGAGCCGTCCGTGGCGCTCGCCTTCGACCCCGCCCTGCCCGCCCTGCGCTGAGCGAGGCGGGTCAGGGGCGCAGGTCGGCGCCGTCCTCGGCCCTGATCAGGTGGAGCACGGCGTTGATCAGCGCAAGGTGGGTGAACGCCTGCGGGAAGTTGCCGAGATGGCGACCGGTGCGCGGGTCGATCTCCTCGGCGTAGAGCTCGAGCGGGCTGGCGAGCGACAGCAGCTTCTCGCACAGGGCCCTGGCCCGCTCCACCTCGCCGATCTCGGCGAGCGCCTCGACCAGCCAGAACGAGCAGATCGTGAACGTGCCCTCCTCGCCGGAGAGTCCGTCGTCGGTCTGCTTGGCCAGGTAGCGGCGGACCAGCCCGTCCTCGCTCAGCTCGTCGGCGATCGCGAGCACGGTGGCCCGCAGCCGGCGGTCGTCGGCCGGCAGGAAGTGGACCAGCGCCATGAGGAGCACCGACGCGTCGAGGGCGTCGCTCCCGTAGTGCTGGGTGAACACGCCCCGGTCGTCCACGCCGTTGGCGCACACGTCCTCGTGGATCTCGGCGGCCACGGCGTCCCAGCGCTCCGCCCGCTCGTGGTCGCCCCGCATGCGGGCGAGGCGGGCGCCCCGGTCGACGGCCACCCAGCACATCACCTTCGACGACGTGAAGTGCCGGGGCTCGCCCCGCACCTCCCAGACCCCCCGGTCCGGCTCCCGCCAGTGGGCGATGGCGGCCTCGACCTGGCGGACGAGGATGGGCCAGATGCGGTCGTCGAGGCGGTCGGCCGAGGTCGTGTGGATGTAGACCGAGTCGAGCACGGCGCCCCACACGTCGTGCTGGCGCTGGAGGTGGGCGCCGTTGCCGACCCGCACGGGGCGGGCGCCGTCGTAGCCGTCGAGGTGGTCGAGGGTGCGCTCCTCGAGGCTGGCCTCGCCGCCGACCCCGTACATCACCTGCAGCTCGTCGTCGCGCTCGGCCACGTCGGCCACGAACCAGAAGAAGTCGTCGGCCTCCCAGTCGAAGCCGAGCGAGTACAGGCCCCACAGGGCGAACGTCGAGTCCCTGATCCAGCTGTAGCGGTAGTCCCAGTTGCGCTCGCCACCCGGGGTCTCGGGGAGCGACGTGGTGGCGGCGGCGACGATCGCCCCGGTCGGGGCGAAGGTCAGGCCCTTCAGGGTGAGCGCGCTGCGCTGGAGGTGCTTGCGCCACGGGTGGTCGGGGAACTGCCCCCTGGCCAGCCAGTGCTGCCAGTGGTGGGCCGTCCAGACGAGCCGGCCCTCCGCCTCCTCCATCGTCGTCGGCGGCGGGTGCTCGCTCCACGACAGCGCGCAGAACCGGGACTCGCCCTCCTTCAGCAGCGTCCTCGCCATGGCCCGCGGCCCCTCGATGCCGAGGCGCAGGTCGGTCGTCAGCAGGAGGTCGGGCTCGGTCCCGCTCCCGTCGGCCCTCACCTGGTGGTAGGCCCGGTCGGTGTAGGACCAGCGGGCCGGGCGGCGGCCGTAGTCGAAGCGGGGCTCGCACTCGACGACGATCTGGACCTCGCCGTTGACGCAGCGGATGGTGCGGAGCAGGACGTGGTCGGCGTCGTAGTCGGTCGGCGCCCGGCGGTGGGTCCTCGACAGCTCGTCCTCGTGGTGCCACGGCCCGATCAGGAGGACGTCGCGCACGATCACCCAGCCCGTCGACGTGCCCCAGCTGGTCTCGAGCACCATCGTGCCCGGCAGGTAGCGGCGGGCCGCCGGCACCCGGGTGTCGGCCGGCGCCACCCGGAACCGGCCGGCGTGGCGGTCGAGGATGGCCCCGAACACGCTCGGCGAGTCGATCCTCGGCAGGCACAGCCACTCCACGTCCCCACTCGGGGCGACGAGCGCCGTCGTCTCGCAGTCCGACAGGAACCCGTAGTCGGCGATGGGCGGGAACGGCGAGGCGCTCACCCGCCCCACTCTCGCACCCGGCGCCACCGCTGTCACCGCCGGCCACGTTGGCGGGCGAGGGTCGCGGGGGAGACTTCCGGCATGGCTCGTTTCGACGGCAAGGTCGCGTTCGTCACCGGAGGGGCGTCGGGGTTGGGGGAGGCGGGGGCGCGACGGTTCGCCGACGAGGGGGCGAAGGTCGTCGTCGCCGACATCGACCGGGAGGGCGCCGAGCGGGTCGCCGCCTCGCTCCCCGACGCGATCGCCGTCGCCGTCGACACCAGCTCCTCGTCCTCGGTGGCCGACGGGATCGCCGCCGCCGTCGAGCGCTACGGCCGGGTCGACGTGATCTTCAACAACGCCGGCATCGCCGGGAAGCAACAGCCCCTCCACGAGATGGAGGACGAGAACTGGCAGGCCGTCATGGGCGTCAACGCCGACGGCGTGTTCCACGTGCTGAAGCACGGCATCGCGGCGATGCTCCGCACCGGCGGCGGGGCCGTCGTGAACATGTCGTCGACGGCCGGCATCGCCGCCCAGGTCAACATCTCGCCCTACACCTTCGCCAAGGCCGGTGTGGTCGGGCTCACCCAGTCGGCCGCCATCGAGTACGCCGCCCACGGCATCAGGGTCAACGCCGTCGCCCCGACGGCCGTGCGCACCGAGCTGGTGCGCCAGCACATCGAGCGGGCGCCCGACCCCGAGCAGATGCGGAACCTGCTCGAGACGTTCAACCCCATGCCGGGGATGCCCGACCCCGAGGACGTCGCCTCGGTGGTCGCCTTCCTCGCGTCCGACGACGCCCGCTGGGTGACCGGCGTGACCGTCCCGATCGACGGGGGGTACTGCGCCCGATGAGCACCGCCGACGACCTCGCCGCCGTCCGCCAGCTGAAGGTCGACTACGCCGTGGCCACCGACGCCATCGCCGCCGGCGACACGGCGGCCGGCCTCGCCGTCTACCGCGAGGCGTTCACGCCCGACGCCCGCATCTCGGCGGGGTTCGACCCGGCCGCGCCCGACGTCGTGGCGACCGGGCCCGAGGAGTGGGCGGCGGCCTGCGAGGCCTCGTTCGCCCCCTTCTCCGGCGCCCACCACCTGATCGGCTCCCTCGACGCCCGCGCCGACGGCGCCGACCCCGACCGGGCCACCCTGACCGCCTACCTCACGGCCACGATGCTGCCGAGCGAGGGCCGGGACCTCACGAGGATCCTCGGCACCTACCACGACGTGGCCGTGCGCCGCGACGGCCGCTGGCGGATCGCCGAGAGCTTCCTCCGCTACTTCTCGATCGAGTCCGGCCCCCGCGTCGCCCCCTGAGCGGCCGGGCTACGAGCCCGTGACGCAGGTGGCGCCGGCGCAGGTGGCGAGCCGGGCCAGCGCCCCGGCGAGGCGGCGCTCCGCCTCGGCGTAGGCGGGGTCGCCGGCCCGGTTCTCGAGCTGGTAGGGGTCGGCGTCGAGGTCGTACAGCTCGCGCTGGCCGTCGTGGTACTGCACGAACGCGTACCTCGGCGTCCGCACGCCCCGGTACCCGCCCTCGGCCGTCGGCGAGGACTCGATCAGCACCTGCCGGCCGAGGCCGGCGCCGGGGTCCGTGGCGATCGGCACGAGCGAGCGCCCGTCGAGCGGGTGGCCGGGGACGGCGCCGGCCAGCTCGACGATCGTGGCCGCGAGGTCGACGTTGGCGACCAGCCGGGAGACGGTCGCGCCCGCGGGGAACGGGCCGCCCCGGACGACGCCGGTGTCCCGCAGGGCGCCGACGATGGCCGCGACGGCCTCGTCCACCGCCAGCAGCGCCTCGAGCCGCCGCTCGTAGGCGTCGCGGGCGTCGGCGACGTCCCGGGCGTCGAGCAGGGGGAGGGTCGACACGAAGGTCGGCTTGTCGGACACGTCGGCCTCGTTGAACGACGGCGGGGTCGGCAGGGCGACGCCGTCGAGGGCGCCGGCGTGGCGGGGGGCGGGCACCGGGTCGACCGAGTGGGGCGCGTGCGGCTCGAAGAGCAGGAAGAACGGCTCGGGCGCGGCGGCCCTGGCCCGGATGACATCGACGGCGTGCCGGGCGAAGACGTCGGTGGAGTAGTCCTCCTCCGCGTGGCCGAAGGCGACCACCTCGCCGTCGTCGTCCACCGTGTAGTCGAAGTAGGAGCCGTTGTCCGGCGAGGAGATCCACGCGAACCAGTCGTCCCAGCCGGGCGGGACGTCCGGCGGCCGGCACCGCCCGTACTGGTTCAGGTACTTGCCGACCTGGGCGGTGGCGTAGCCGGCCTCGTGGAGCCACACGGGGAGCGTGTCCGTGGGGTCGAGGGCGCAGTAGCCGCCGTCGGGCGCCTGGTTCGAGACGACGCCGTGGTTGTGCGAGTACTGGCCGGTGAGGAACGTCGCCCGCGACGGGCAGCACAGCGGGTAGCTGACGACGGCCTCCGCGAACGTCGTCCCCTTGGCCCCGCCGACGAGCCGGTTGGTAGCCGCCATCACCCACTGGTTCCCGACGGCCTCGTCGTCGGTCATCACGACCACGACGTTCGGGCGGGGGTCGGCGGTCGCCGCCGCCGGCACCGGCCGGGCACCGGCGGGCAGGGCGGCCGCGACGACGGCGGCGAGGACGAGGAGGCGGGGGCGGGGGCGGCGTCGGTCCGGCACGTTCGACGAGACGGCCGCCGCCGCCCCCGGTTACACGGCCCACCGGCCGCGGCCCTGTAACCGGCCGCCCGGCCCACCGTCGTGGAGGCATGCGCCGCCTCCTCGCCATCACCGCCCTCGCCGCCGTCCTCGCCGCCGCCCCATCGGGGCCGGCGTCCGCGGCGCCGTCCACGGGCCGGCTCCGCACGCTCGACTGCGGCGCGGCCGGCACGATCGTGGTCGAGCTCGGGCCGGCCGAGTTCCTCTCCACGGCGGCGGCCGCCATCCACGTCGTGCCCGGCACCGACGTGCTGCTGCCCCGCCGGGTCGTCGTCACCACGCCGGAAGGGGACACGTTCGTCGTCCTCGACAAGCCCATCCCGCCCGCCCAGGCCGACCGGGTCGTGACGTGCTCCTACGTCGACCCCGCCGGCCTCCAGGTCACCCTCACCGCCCTCCTCACCCCCGCCCCGCGCTGAGAGGAGCACCGATGCCCCGCACCGCCCCCCGCCGCGCCGCGGCCGCCGCCGTCGTCGCGGCCGTCGCCCTCCTCACCCTGGCCCCCGTCGCCGCGGCGGCCGGGCGGCCGGCCGACCGGTGCACGAACGTGGCCGGCACCCTGAGCGGCGTCACCACCCCCGTCGTCGAGGACGGGGTCGTCACCGGCTTCCACGTGGTGGTCACGTCGGCCACCGGGGACCTCGGCGGCACCGTCACGGCCGACCTCGTCCTCGAGCGGTCCATGCCCGGCGGCACCCTCCACGTGGGCGGCGCCCACCACTTCGTGGACACCGCGGTCGGCTCGTTCGAGACCTCGGACCGCATCGTCGTCACCCCGGGCGGGGTCGTCCACGACACGCTCCGGATCGTGAGCGGGGACGTGTCGGGGTTCCTCGTCACCCACGGGACCGTCGACCTCGCCACCGGCGCGCTCGAGCTCGACTACCACGGCCGGGTCTGCTCGGCTCCCTAGAGCGCCGCACCGGCCGTAGCATCGAGGGGTGCCGCGCGACGACGAGCTGGCCGACCGGGTCCGCCTCCTGGTCGGCGCCGAGCCGGGGGTGACCGAGCAGCGCATGTTCGGCGGCATCGCCTTCCTCGTCGGCGGCAACCTGGCGGTGTCGGCCAGCGGGCAGGGCGGGCTGCTGGTGCGGGCCGACCGGGCGGCGTTCGACGAGCTCGTCGCCACGACGCCGGCCGAGCCGATGGAGATGCGAGGCCGGCCCATGCGCGGGTGGCTGAGGGTGGGCGGCGAGCACGTCCGGACCGACGCCGACCTGGCCAGGTGGGTCGGGATCGGCGTCGGCCACGCCCGCTCGCTGCCGGCCAAGCCGGGACCCTGACCGCCCGCCCGGCGGGCCGTCAGCCGAACCGGGGCGCCGCCATCCGGGCCTCGCTCTCCAGGCGGTGCAGGCGCTCGTCGTAGCCGATCTGGCGGAACACGTCGGCGAGGGAGTCGTAGGCGCCGAAGTCGGCGGTGAACTCGCCCTGGTAGGGCACCTGCTCCCACTCGGGGTGCTCCTCGACGAGGTGGGCGTACTCGTGCTCGGCGTGGTCCTCGAAGTCGGCGTTCAGCCGGTACGACCAGGCGGGGCGGACGGCGAACATCATCCAGGACAGCTGGTAGTAGGCGAAGGCCAGCACCTGGGGGACGACCCGGCTGCGCACGAACGACCGCCGGGGGCCGCCCGAGGTCAGCTCCTCGAGGATCAGCAGGTGCCACTGCTCGTTGTCCTGCTCGAAGCGGCTGGTGCGGACCCGGTCGAACACGCGGCGGGCGAACCGGGGCTGCGAGGCGGTGTGGGTGACGGCCACGTAGGCGACGTTCTCCCACGCCTGGTACGGCACCCGGGCGACCAGCTCGAGCACCCGGAACTTCTCGAGGGTGCGCTCCCTGCCGTACAGCAGGTCCATGATCGCGAACAGGAGCCGGGCGCTCAGCGAGTGGCGCCGGCGGGGCGACCGGAGCGACGCCTGCTGCTCGGCGACGAGGCGGTCGTGGTCGAGGTGCTCCATCGGCCCGAACGGGGCGCGCTGCGCGATCGCCCGGCTCACCGGGCCGACGTGGTCCTCGCCGGCAATGGCCATCTCCACCTCCTCGACCGCCCCCTCCTACCCGGTGGCCCGCCGCCCTTGCGTCAGAGCGCGACGAGCTCGGCGAACACCTCGTCGGCGTCGAAGGGGACGCCCCTGGCCCGGAACCAGGTCGCCACGTTGGTGACGTCGCGGTGGAGCAGGTCGAAGGCCTGGAGGTTGGTGCCGACCTCGACGGCCTGGGGGACGTCGATGACCCAGAGCCGGCCGTCCCACCACAGCAGGTTGAACACCGAGAGGTCGGCGTGGACGATGCCGGCGGCGACCATCCGGCGCAGGTCGTCGACGAGCAGGCCGGCCGCCCGGACGAGCCCGGCCCGGTCGAGGCCGGCGTGCACCAGCCGGGGCGCCGCCCGCGTGCGGTCGCCGAGGTACTGCATGAGCACCCCGTCCCCCGTCCGCTCGACCGGCAGGGGGACGGTGACGCCCGCGCCGGCGAGCCGCTGGAGCATGTCGAACTCGTTGTCGCTCCACCCGGCCCGCAGCACGGTGCGGCCCCACGCCGTGCCCTTGGCCGCGGCGCGCCGGTCCCTGCTCTTCGACAGGGTCCGGCCGTCGCGGTAGGCGCGGTCGTGGACGAACGAGGCGGCGCGCTGGAAGCCGAGCGCCTCCAGGTCGCCCTTGTGGCGCACGGCCCTCGGGCGGTAGCGCTTGTGGGCGAGGAGGCAGGACCGCCCGTCCGGGGCGACGCGCTCCACGAGGAACACGTCCGCCTCCTTGCCGGTCTTCAAGGGGCCGAGGTCGTACTCCTCGTACGGCTCCGGTTCGGCGATGAGCCATGCCGCGTGCATGGGAACGCTCCTTCGTCGGGATGGCGGGACGCCTCCCGGCGAAGGACGGCGCTCAGCGAGCGCGCACCGGGAGGAGGGATGCCAGGTCGGGCGTGCGCCTTCGCATCGGGACCTCCTCTCGGCTCGGCCGGCGCCCCACGATCGCCGCGGCGGCCCCGCGGCGCAACCGATTTCCGGGCGGCGTCCGCGGCTCCCGCGGGCGGCGACCGCCCGCGGGAGGCGAGGACGAGCACCGACCACGGCGCGCCACGCCGCTCCGCCGGGCGCGACGGCGCGCCGTGTTCCTCCTGGTTCCCGCCGGTCTGCGCATCCTAGGGCACCGGTGGTCGCGCCGTTCCCGACGGTGGCCGCGTGCATTTAGCACTCACTGCACCGTCGGGGGTCGGTAGCCTGCCGCGATGGACGAGGGGGACGTCCAGGCGAGGGACGGCGCGTGGGTCGAGGCCGTCCTGGCCGGCGACGTCCAGGCCTTCTCCGAGCTCTACCGCGAGTACGCGCCGGTCGTGCGCCGGATCGCGCTCGACCACGTCCACGACGCCCAGACCGCCGACGACGTCGTGTCGGAGACGTTCGTCCGGGCCCTCGAGCGGCTGGCGACGCTCGAGTCCCCCGGCCGGTTCCGCCAGTGGCTGACGACCATCGCCAGGAACCACGCGCGGGACGTGCTGCGGCGCCGCCAGGTGGAGGGGCCGGCCGCCGCCGACGACGGCGTGCCCGAGCCGCGGGCGGCGGCGCTCGGCCCCGAGGAGCTGGCCGAGCTGGCCGAGCTGGCCGAGCTGGTCGACGGCGCGGTCGTCGGCCTCACCAGGAAGGACGCCGTGGCCGTGACGATGATGACCGGCCTCGGGTTCTCCTCGACCGACGTCGCCGCCGCCCTCGCGCTCACGCCCGGCGCGGCGAAGGTGGCCGCCCACCGCGCCCGGCGCCGGCTGCGCCAGTCGCTCGTCCTCCGGGTGCTGGTCCGGGCGCGCGCCACGGACTGCCCCGAGCTCCACCGCCTGATCGCGGAGGGCGACCACGTGCGGGCCGCCCGGCACGCGGACGCGTGCGCGACGTGCCGCACCGCCGCCGCCGTCGAGATCAGCCTCTACGAGCTAGAGCCCGACGACCCGGACGCCACCGTCCCTGAGGGCCTCGACCAGGGACCCGGGCACGGCGGCGGCCCTCCACGCGACGAGGCCGAACCCTGAGGTGTCGTCGTCGTCGTAGGCCCGGGCGATGCCGGGGGCGACGAGCGCGGCGAACAGGCGCCGCTCCTCGTCGTCGAGGTCGTCCCGCACGAAGTCCCTGACCTTCGCCAGCATCCGCTGCGCAGCGGACACGGAGGGGTCCACACGGGCATCATACGGCCGTGACCCGGAGGTCGGACCGGCCGCCGGCCGGGTGGTCGACGGTCCTCGACGTCATCGTGCGCGGCGCCATCGAGGCGACCGAGGCGTCGTCCGGGTGCGTGCTCCTGGTGGAGGGCGGGGAGCTGGTGGTGGCGGCGTCGGCCGGCCGGGAGGGCTGGGAGCCGGCGGTGCGCGAGCCGGCCGGCTACGTGGTCGCCTCGGCCCAGCCGATCGCCCTGTCGCCGTCGGGGGCCGGGCCGGCCGGGGCGGGCGCCGCGCTCGGGGGCGCCACCAGCGTGCTGTGCGTCCCGTGCCCGCACGGCGACGCCGTCGTCGGCGCGCTGGCGGTCGTCGACAAGGCCGACGGCGCCAGCTTCGCCTACGAGGACCTGGAGCTGGCCACCCTGCTCGCCGGCGTGGCCGGCGCCGTCCTCGCGGTGGCGCGGGGCCCGGCGTGACCGGCCGGCGGCTGCCGGCCTGGGCGCGCCCCTCCGAGGACGTGCGCCTCGCGGGGCCGGCATCGCTCGACGACCTGTCGGCGGCGTGGGCGTGGGGCGGCGCCACCGGCCTGGGGGTGCGCGTCGCCGTCGTCGACAGCGGGGTGGACGCCGACCACGAGGCGCTGGACGGCCGGGTGGACGAGGACGGCGGCGTCGAGGTCGTCGCCGGCGCCGACGGCGGGGTCGAGGTGCGCGCCGGGCCCCACCGCGACTCGTTCGGCCACGGGACGGCGTGCGCCGGGATCGTCCACGCCATCGCGCCCGACGCGACCATCACCAGCGTCAAGGTGCTCGGCGACCGCCTCGGCGCCACGGGCGCGGCGTTCGCCCGGGGGCTCGAGTGGGCCGTCGCCGCCCGCTTCGACGTGATCAACCTGTCGCTCGGGACCTCCCGGCGGGACCTCGCGCTGCGGTTCCACGACCTGTGCGACGACGCCTACTTCCACGGGTCGCTGATCGTCACGGCGGCGAGCAACACCGGCCGGCCGAGCTACCCGTCGACGTACGCGTCGGTGGCCAGCGTCGCCTGCAACCTGGCCAGGGACCCGTTCCGCTTCCACTTCAACCCCGACCCGCCGACCGAGTTCCTGGCCCGGGGGGTGGACGTCGAGGCCCCGTGGCGGGCGGGGACGAGGGTGCGCACGACCGGGAACTCGTACGCGGCGGCAACGCTCACCGGCATCGCCGCCCTCGTGCGGTCCAAGCACCCGGACCTGCGGCCGTTCCAGCTGAAGACCGTGCTGTGGGCGACGGCCGCCAACGTGCTCGAGGCCGGCCGCGAGGCGCCGGCCCGGTCGCTCAGCCGGTCGCTCGCCCGCCGCGGGGCCGGTGGAGGGCGTCGTTGACCGACGCCCGCACCCGGTGGGCGACCTCGTCGTCGGTGAGGCGGCGGCCCGTGCGGCGCAGCTCGGCGGCCCGCTCGGCGCCGAGCGCGTCGTCCAGCGCGGCGGCCGTCCCGGCCGTCACCCGGCGGTCGACGGGGTCGGCCAGGTAGGGCGACGGCCGGGCCTCGCTGGCGCCGAGCGCGATCGCCGCCACCTCGTACTGCTCGACCCGGGCGAGGGCGGCGGCGGCGCGGGCCAGGGCGGCGGACAGGAGGGGCCGGTGGCCGAGCCGGTTGAGGTCGTCGACGGCCTCGGCCAGGCGCTCCAGGGCGGCCTGGCGCTGGCCGGCGAGCAGGTGGGTGCGCCCCTGGATGGACAGGGCCTGGCCCCTGAGGGTGTGGGACGCGGCCGTCTCGGCCAGCTTCACCGCCTCCTCCAGGGCGGCGACGGCGGCCTCCGGGTGGGACGACGACCGCGCGTAGCCGTGGGCGGTGAGCGCGTACGAGATCATCGTCGGGCTGCCCAGCTGACGGGCGATCTCGACCGCCTCCTCGCCGAGCGGCTCGGCGTCCTCGGCCTCGCCGACGAGGCAGCGGGCGAAGGCGAGGGCGGCGAGGCTGAACGTCAGCGCCTCGGGGGCGCCGCCGGCGCGGGCGCTGCGCAGCGCCTCCTCGCTCCACCGGCAGGACTCGTCGACCCGGCCGTCGGCGATGGCGGCGAGGCCGAGCACGCGGCGGGGGAGGGGGTCGGGGACGGCCCCGAGCCGCCGCTCGTGCTCGATCGACGACTCCGCCAGGCGGGCCGCCTCGGCCAGGTCGCCCCGCAGCAGCGCGCCCCACGCCGAGCAGGTGAGGACGGCCGGGTAGAGCCGGTGGGCGGCCAGGTCGGGGAGGTCGCCGATGCGCTCGGCCAGCCGGGTGGCGGCCACGAACGCCGGCGTGCCCGGGTGGGCGCGGGCGCCGACCACGAGGCGCACGGCCAGCTCGGTGTCGCCGGCGTCGGCCGCCCAGGCCACCGCCGACCGGAGGTTGTCGACCTCCCTGGCCAGGCGCCGCGACCACAGCGTCTCGTCCGGGCCCTGGAGCCCCACGCCGGCCGTCTCGACGAACCCGGCGTAGTGCTCGGCGTGCCGGCGCTGCGCCGCCGCGGCCTCGCCCGCCTCGGCCAGCCGGGCGGCGGCGTAGAGGCGGATGGTCTCGAGCAGGCCGAAGCGGGTGGCACCGAGCTCGTCGTCGGCCAGGACCAGCGAACGGTCGACGAGCCGGCCGAGCAGGTCCACCACGGCCGGCCGGTCGATGCCGCCCCAGGCGGCGACCGCCTCGGCGCCGGCCAGCGTGAACCCGCCGGCGAACACCGAGCAGCGCCGCAGGACGGCCCGCTCGTCCGCGTCGAGGAGCGAGTGCGACCAGTCGACGGTGGCCAGCAGCGTCTCGTGGCGGTCGACCCCCCGCCGCCCCGACGCCAGCAGCTGGAAGCGCTGGTCCAGGCGGGAGGCGATCTCCTCGGGGGTCATCGACCGGGCCCGCGCCGCGGCGAGCTCCAGGGCGAGCGGGATGCCGTCGAGCTGCCGGCACAGCCGGGCGACGGCCGGCGCGCTCTGCTCGGTGACGTGGAAGC
>DASWMK010000182.1 GCA_036399815.1 Acidimicrobiales bacterium | reverse complement strand
CGGGGAGCCTGCGCGAGGCGGGCGCGTCGGCCAGGGACGCCGAGGAGGCCGGCTACGACGGCGTCTGGTCCCCCGAGACCAGCCACGACCCGTTCCTGCCCCTGCTGCTCGCCGCCGAGGCGACCGAGCGGGTGGAGCTCGGGACCGGCATCGCCGTCGCCTTCGCCCGCAGCCCGATGACCGTCGCCCACACGGCCTGGGACCTCCACGCCTTCTCCGGCGGCCGCTTCGTGCTCGGCCTCGGGTCCCAGATCAAGCCGCACGTAGAGAAGCGGTTCAGCATGCCGTGGTCGTCGCCGGCGGCCCGCATGCGGGAGTTCATCCTCGCCGTCCGCGCCATCTGGCGGGCCTGGGACACCGGCGAGCGGCTCGACTTCCGGGGCGACTTCTACACGCACACGCTCATGACCCCGTTCTTCGACCCGGGCCCGAGCCGGCACGGCCACCCGAAGGTGTTCCTCGCCGGCGTGGGCGAGCGGATGACCGAGGTCGCCGGCGAGGTGGCCGACGGGTTCCTCTGCCACGGGTTCACCACCGAGGCCTACCTCCGCGAGGTCACGCTCCCGGCGCTGCGGCGGGGGCTGGAGCGCTCGGGCCGGACCCTCGACGAGTTCGAGATCAGCGGGCCGGCCTTCGTCGTGACCGGCGCCGACGAGGCGGACATGGCGAGGTCGGCGGCCGCCGTCCGCCAGCAGATCGCCTTCTACGGGTCGACCCCCGCCTACCGGGGCGTGCTCGAGCTGCACGGCTGGGGCGAGCTCCAGGACGAGCTCAACCGGCTGTCGAAGCGGGGCCAGTGGCAGGCCATGGGCGACCTGATCGACGACGACGTCCTCCGCACCTTCGCCGTCGTCGCCGAGCCCGAGGACGTGCCCGCCGGGCTGTCCGAGCGCTACGGCGACGTCGTCGACCGCATCAGCTTCTACGCCCCCTACCGCAGCGACCCCGAACGGTGGCGGCGGGTGATGGAGGGCCTCAAGGCGGCCTGACGTGGCGTCGTGGCTGGTGGCGTCGGACCTCGACGGGACCCTCCTGCGCTCCGACGGCACGGTGTCGGACCGGACGAGGGCGGCGCTGGCCGCGGCGGAGGACGCCGGCGCCCTCGTCGTCGTCGTCACCGGCCGGCCGCCCCGCTGGATGGCGCCGGTCGCCGAGGAGCTCGGCCGCACGGGCCTCGCCATCTGCGCCAACGGCGCGGTCGTGTGGGACCTGGAGCGGGGCGAGATCGTCCGCGAGAACCCGATCGACCCGGCGACGGCCGCCGACGTCGTGCGGCGGCTGCGCGACGCCCTGCCCGACCTCGCCTTCGCCGTCGAGCGGGGGATGGCGTTCGGGCGCGAGCCTGGTTACCGGACGAGGGCCTCGGTGCCCGACGACGTGCTGGTCGCCCACGCCGACGAGCTCGTCGCCGCGCCCATGGCGAAGCTGCTCGTCCGCCACGAGTCGATGGGGGCCGACGAGCTGCTGCGGGCGGCGCGGGAGGTGGTCGGCGACCTGGCCACGCTCACCCACGCCAGCTCGTCGGGGCTGCTCGAGATCTCCGCCGCCGGGGTCAGCAAGGCCGTCGCCCTGGAGGAGCTGGCCGCCGAGCACGGGCTGAGCGCGGACGACGCCGTCGCCTTCGGGGACATGCCGAACGACCTGTCCATGCTCGGCTGGGCCGGCCGGGGCGTCGCCGTCGCCAACGCCCACCGCCACGTGCTCGCCGCGGCCGACGAGGTGACGGCGAGCAACGACGAGGACGGCGTCGCCCTGGTGGTGGAGCGGCTGATCGCCGAGCGGGCGGGCTGACCGTCAGCCGACGGGCTGGAGGTCGCCGCCGAGGAAGCGCTGGCGGCATAACGAGCGCTGGAGCTTGCCCGACGACGTCTTCGGCAGGGTGCCGGGGGCGACGAGGACGATGTCCTTCGCCGGCAGGCCGACCGCCTCCCGCACCCGCTCGGCGACGTGCTTGCGCACGAGCGTGTGGTCCTCGGCCTTGGACTCGGCCACCACGACGAGGGACTGCTTGCCCTGTCGGCTGTCGATGCCGAAGGCGATCACGTTGCCGGCCCGCACGCCGTCGATGCCGGCGACGGCCCGCTCGACGTCCTCGGGGAACACGTTGCGCCCGCCGACGATGATCACGTCCTTGATCCGCCCGCACACGACGAGCTCACCGTCGACGAGGTAGGCGAGGTCGCCGGTGCGCAGCCAGTCGCCCCGGAAGCTCTCGGCCGTCGCGTCCGGCCGCCGGTAGTAGCCGGGGGTCACCGACGTGCCCCTGATCTCGAGCTCGCCGACCTCGCGCTCGCGGCGGACGGTGCCGTCGGCCGGGTCGACCACCCGGATCTCGAGGCCGGGAACGGCCCGCCCGAGGAGGGGCAGCGCCCGGGTGCCGGGCTGGCCGGCGGCGGCCGGCGCGGCGTAGGACTCGGACTCGAGCACCCGCCGGTCGACGGGGTCGACGCGCAGGCCGGACATGGGCTCGGGGAAGGTGCCGGCGATGGCGACCTCGGCCATCCCGAAGGCGGGGAAGGCCGACCCCGGCCGCATGCCGTGCGGCGCGCCCGCCTCGCAGAAGGCCTCGACGGTGGACGGGTCGACGGGCTCGGCGCCGTTCAGCGCGATGCGCAGCCGGGACAGGTCGAGCCCGCTCTGGCGGCGCAGCGCCCGGGTGGCGAGCACGTAGGAGAAGTTCGGGCCGGCGGTGGCGGTGCCACCGTAGGCCGAGATCCACTCCATCCACCGGCCCGGGGCTGCGAGGAAGTCCTGCGGGGCGCCGAGGACGAGGTCGCAGCCGGTGGTCATGGCCGTCGCCAGCAGCCCGACGAGGCCCATGTCGTGGTAGAGGGGCAGCCAGGAGACGAGCACGTCGTCGTCCCGGTCGAACGACGTGGCCGCCACGATGGCGTCGAGGTTGGCGCACACCGTGCGGTGCGGGAGCATCACGCCCTTCGGGTCGGCCGTCGACCCGCTCGTGAACTGGAGGATGGCGAGCGCCCCGGGGTCGTCGGCCGGGCGCCGGAACGCCGCCGGGCCGGGGCGGCCGGGGCCGGGCGTGAGGTCGGTGAGGAGGACGACCGGCGCCGGCGACGGGCGGCCCTCGAGGAACGGGGCGAGGTCGGGGTCGACGAGCACGACGGCGGCGTCGGCGCTGGCCACCCGCTGCACGGTGGCGGACACGAACTCCTCGAGGGAGCCGAGCCGCATGGGCAGGGGCAGGACGACGGCGGTCGCGCCGACCAGCCAGGTCGCCTGGATGGCGGTGACGAGCGGGCGGCTGGTGGGGCCGAGGATGGCGACGTGGTCGGCGGGGCCGACGCCCCTGGCCTGGAGGCCGGCCGCCATGGCCATGGCGTCCTCGTGCAGACGGGCCCAGGGCACGGGGTCGGGGTCGCCACCGGTCACGAACGTCAGCGCGTGGGTGCCGGTGGCGGCGGCCTCGATGCGGGCGGCGAGCGTCGTCACGGCCGGTGTGACCCAGGGCATGGCCCGGGGGTTACCCGCCGGGGCGACCCCCCAGCCGGTGGACCATCGTGCTCGACCCCGGGGTGCCGCCGACCCGCTCGAAGCCGACGTGCTCGTAGAGCCGGCGGGCCGGGTTGGCGTCCTCCACGCTGAGGCTCACCGCGCCGAGGCCCTCGGCCGCGGCCCGGTCGAGCAGGGCGGTCAGGAGGGCGGTGCCCACCCCCCGGCCGCGCGCCTCGGCGACGACGGCGATCGCCACCTCCGGGATGTCCTCGGCGACGAAGCCGTCGGCCGGCGCGTCGGCGGAGAAGCGCCGGTACCAGGCCGCGCCGATCGGCCGCCCGTCCTCTTCGGCGACCACGCCCGCGTCGCCGGGCCGGGGGAAGCCGTCGACGTAGTGGGCCATGCGAGGGTGCGTCCGCGCCTCGGCCCGGTCCATCCTGGGCCGGTCGGGCGACCAGTGGGCGGCCTCGTAGAGCATGGCGTGCAGGAAGTCGACGTCGCCGGCCCCGGCCGGACGCAGGATCACGGCGCCGGCCGGCTCAGGCGACGACGTTGACGAGCCGCGGCGGCCGGGCGATGACCTTGCGGGGCTCGTCGCCGTCGAGCAGGTCCCGCACCCGCTTCGAGGCGAGGGCCAGCCGCTCGGCCTCCTCGGCGTCGATCGCCGCGTCGACCTCGATGCGGTCCCGCACCTTGCCGTTCACCTGGACGACCATCGTCACCGTCGACCAGGCCAGCTTGGTCTCGTCGGCCACGGGCCAGCGCTGGTCGTGGACGTGCTCGCCGGGGTGGCGCCGCTCCCACAGCTCGGCGGTGACGTGCGGGGCCATGGGCGCCAGCAGCAGCAGCACGGTGTCGACGGCCGCGTCCAGGGTGGCCGTGCGCGCCCCGGCCGGCGACTGCACGTACCGGTACAGCTCGTTGGTGAACGCCATGAAGCCGGCGACGGCCGTGTTGTACGACCACCGCTCGAACTCGTCGGTGATCCTCGCGATCAGGCGGTGGGTCGAGCGCTCGACCTCGTCGTCCTCGGCCGTCGGCTCCCGGTCCTCCACCCGGCCGGGCGCGGCGCCGGTGCCCAGCCGCCAGAGCCGGTGCAGGAAGCGCGACGCGCCCTCCACGCCGGCCTCGGTCCAGTCCACGTCGTCGGGCGGCGGGGCCATGAACAGCACGTGCAGGCGCAGGGCGTCGGCGCCGACGTCCTCGAAGAACTCCTCGGGCGCCCGCAGGTTGCCCTTGGACTTCGACATCTTCGTGCCGCCGAGCCGGATCATCCCCTGGGTGAACAGCCGGGAGAACGGCTCCCGCAGCTCCTTCGGCGCGACGCCCAGGTCGGCCAGGGCCTTCACCCAGAAGCGGGCGTACATCAGGTGGAGGATGGCGTGCTCGATGCCGCCGATGTACTGGTCGACCGGCATCCAGGCCCGCAGCGCGTGCGGGTCGAACGGGTGCTCGTCGTCCCACGGGTCGCAGTAGCGCAGGAAGTACCAGGACGAGTCGACGAAGGTGTCCATGGTGTCGGTCTCGCGGGTGGCCGGCCCGCCGCACACCGGGCAGGTGGTGCGCAGGAAGCCCTCGTGGAACCGCAGCGGCGACTCGCCCGTCGGCATGAACTCCACGTCGTCGGGCAGCTGGACGGGCAGCTCGTCCTCGGGCACCAGCTGGACGCCGTGCTCGTCGCAGTAGACGACCGGGATCGGGCAGCCCCAGTAGCGCTGCCGGGACAGCAGCCAGTCCCGCAGCCGGTAGTTGACCGTGCGGTGGCCGATGCCCTTGTCCTCGATCCAGCGGATGGCGGCCTCCTTGGCCGCAGCGACGTGCATCCCGTCCAGCCACTGGCTGTTGATGGCCGGCCCGTCGCCCGTGTAGGCCTCGCCGTCCCAGTCCTCGGGCGGCTCGACCGTCCGCACGATGGGCAGCCCGTAGGCCTCGGCGAAGTCCCAGTCCCGCTGGTCCTGGCCGGGGACGGCCATGATCGCCCCCGAGCCGTAGGTCATCAGCACGTAGTCGGCGATGTAGACGGGGATGGCGTCGCCGGTGAACGGGTTGACGGCGTAGGACCCGGTGAACACGCCCCGCTTGTCCAGGGGGCCCTCGCCCGACAGCCGCTCGAGCTCGGACTCCAGGCGCACCTGCCCGACGAAGGCGTCGACCTCGCCCCGCTGCTCGTCCGTCGTCAGCTCGGGGACCAGCGGGTGCTCGGGGGCCAGGACGGCGTAGGTCATCCCGAAGCTCGTGTCCGGGCGGGTGGTGAAGACGCGGATGGCCAGGTCCTCGCGCCCCTGCACGGGCAGGTCGAACTCGACGCCCTCGGACCGCCCGATCCAGTTGCGCTGCATGGTCTTCACCCGCTCGGGCCAGACCAGGTCCTCCAGGTCGTCGAGCAGCTGGTCGGCGTAGGCGGTGATGCGGAAGAACCACTGCTCCAGCTCGCGGCGCTCGACCGTGTCCCCCGACCGCTCGCACGTCCCGTCCGGCAGCACCTGCTCGTTGGCCAGCACCGTCTGGCAGCCGGGGCACCAGTTCACCGGCGCGTTCGCCCGGTAGGCCAGGCCGGCCTCGTACAGCCGCCGGAAGATCCACTGGTTCCAGCGCATGTACCGGGGGTCGTGGCTGTGGACCTCCCGCCGCCAGTCGTAGACGGCGCCGATGCGCTCGATGCTGCGGCGCAGCTTGCCCATGTTGTCGTCGGTGAACGGGCGGGGGTGGACGCCGGTCTTGATCGCCGCGTTCTCGGCCGGGAGGCCGAAGCTGTCGAACCCCATCGGGGACAGCACCGCGTAGCCGTGCATCGTGCGGTACCGGACGATCAGGTCGCCGTAGGTGTAGTTCCGCACGTGGCCCATGTGGGCCGGCCCGCTCGGGTACGGGTACATGCAGAGCGCGTAGAAGTGGGGGCGCGTGTCGTCGTTCTCGACCTCGTAGGTGCCCTCGTCACGCCACCGGCGCTGCCACTTCTCCTCGACCGCCTGCGGGTCGTAGCCGTCGGCCATCCCGGCATCGTACCGACGCCTCCGGAGGTCTCCGGGGCCGATTCCGGCTGGTACGCTGGGTGGCTCGTTCGGGGCTGTAGCTCAGTTGGAAGAGCGCTTGCATGGCATGCAAGAGGCCGGCGGTTCGAGTCCGCTCAGCTCCACCCGGGTGTCGGTCCTCCGGACCGCCCTCCTACGGCTTCGCCAGCCTGGCCCGGGCGGTCGCGAAGCACAGGAAGGGATCCGGGAAGGTCCCGTACACGTGCTCCACGTCCGGCGCGTCGACCTTGCCGTCTCGGACCGAGACGATGCGCTCGAAGACCCGGACCTGGCCTTGATACATCACCTCGGCCGACGAGGCGTGCCCACCGAGCAGACGCCGCGCCGCGTCGCCGCCGACGTGCAGGAAGTAGTTCGCCGCGCCACTCCTTCCGAGGCGGCCTTCCGGGGTGCCGCCCGTGAAGTCCGCCTGGAAGTACAGGCGTTCGGTCTCGTCCAGATGGACCACGAACTGACAGAGCACGCGCCATTCGTGAAACGGCTTGAGCAGCTTCGGGTTCGCCCGTAGCCATGCGGAGAACTCTCCGCCGGCGACGATCTCCGTCAGTTGCTCGGTGACGGCCGTCTTGTCGGCGGGCCGAGAGAGCGTGCCCAGACGGTCGATCTCGATCGGCTCCCAGTCGATCGGTGTCTCCTCGCCACACTGCCGCACGACGTCGCTCGCTTGCCGCTCGAGCTCGACCGGCCCGGACCCCATCGAGATCACGTCGCCGGGCCTGACCACGGCGGATCGGCCGATGCCCGTGAGTCGCTCGTCGAGCACCGCGGCGACCTGTTCCGGAGAGAACGGGTAGGCGTACCGATTCAGCCACGCGTGCTCTTGTGTCAGGCAGAGCCCGGACGCATACGGAAAGGCGAGCTTCGGGCGGCAGGCGCAGGCTTCTTCCAGCCAGCGAGCCGTCGACCTGCGATCGAAGCTCGAGCCGAGGTTGTGCAGGAAGTTCAGGAGTGGGTCCGGGGGCTGGTACTTCACCGAGACGACGTCCACCTCGCCGAGCTCGGACAGGATCCTCGATGACGTACCGACAGGTGGCTCCGCGTCGGACATGTGCCAGAGCCGGGCATCATCGGTCTCGACCAGGAGACCGAACTCCGACACGTGCGCCTCCGACGGTGTCGCCGTCAACCGAACCGAGCCATGCTCGGTGTGGCCCCACGGCTCCAGGACTCGGAGCTCGGCGAACCCGAGGCGTCGGAGTTGCTCCGCCAGCCTCGGATCAGGCGGCACCACCACCGGGATGCCCTTCGGCAGCTCCGCGAGCGTCTCCGGGTCGAAGTGGTCGTAGTGAGCATGCGTGACCACGAGCAGGGTCGGAGTCGGCAGGCGTTCGAGGGCGAGCGCCCGTGGATACTGATGGACGACGCTCCCGAGCAACGCCGTGGTGCGCAGGACCGGGTCCAGCAGTATCCGCTCGTTCGCCGTCTCGAAGAGCAGGCTCGCGTGGCCGAGGACGGTCACCCGCACGGCGTCTCCCGACCAGGTCTCGCGTCGGACACCTAGGTCTCCGAGGGCGAGTACCCGGCTTGCTGCATGACGGGCCCGCAGATCTCCTCGATCAGCTCGACCTCACCCGGCGCCAGCTCTCGCCTCCATCGCTCGACGGAGGCATCGTGGACCGGGCCCAGGGCGGCGCTCAGGTGCGTCCGCTCCCACCCTTCCCGATCTCTGAGTGCCCACGTTCCGAGCGCAGGTCGACCGGTCAGCATCTCGGGCGAGTACTCCTCGTCGAGGAACCGGCAGATCCGGGCGAGCTCGTCGGTCGGTCGATGCACGAGACGCTCGTACCGCACCCGCAGGACGCGTGGATCGCCGTCATCGGCGAGCGCCCGACCCACGCCCGTGGCCCACGACCGTGCGTGGGTCGGCACGCCCACGTCGGCGAGCCAGGGGATCTTCCGCAGCGAGCTGACGACCGCCCGCGGATCGCGCAGCATGTAGATCACCCGGGCGTCGGGGAACCAGCCGAAGAGCGTGTCGAGATGGTTCGCGGTGAACGGCGTCTTCTCGCCCCAGCGACGCTTCTGCAGGTTGGCGGCGAAGGTCTCGAGGATCGAGAGGTAGACGCCGCGAAAGCTGAAGCGCTGCGTGGCCTCGATGTACCGACGCACGTCGTCGGCGTCGACCCCGAGGTAGCCGAAGCGCTCGTTTCCGCTGAATGCCGCCCAGAACTCTTCGAAGTCTGCCGGCCGCGAGAGCTCGAGGTGGCGGTGGCGCCGAACCCAATGGTGGATGTAGTGCAGGTCCGGCGCGACCGCGAACGCGGGATGCGCCGACAGCATCATGCTCATGAGCGACGTGCCGGAACGGACGATGCCGACGACGAACACCGGACCGTTGCTCACGGAGTCGGCCTCGACGGGACCCTCCACCGGAGCGCGCCTCGATCGGGAAGCTGCCTACACCGGCCTAGTGCCGGAAGACATAGGTCTCCGCGAGGTCTTCGACGTCCAGCGCCGCGTAGAGGTCCTGGAACTTCATGGTGCTGCTGGTCACGGCTGCGTTCGAGACGATGTCCCTCGCGCTCGCGATCTCGATCTCGGCGTCGAAGCCGTCAGGCACCGCATCCTCCTCGTTTGGGAGATCCATCTCCGATGACGGGTGAACCTCGATGGACGGCGGTCAGGGCTTGCGACCGACCGCGCTGAAGAACGAAATGTGCCCGAACCACGACTTGGACGCACTCCGGCGCTGGGCTTCTGCTCGCAGGGCGTCGGCGAGCTCCTTGCCGATTCGGTCGAGCTTGACGAGCGCTTCCGCTCCTCGGTCGATCCAGGCGAGCATGAGGCCACCCTCCGGAGCCTCGACGTACCCGTGGCACCGCATGGGCAACGCCTCGAACCCGTATTCCTCGAGCATCGCAGGCACTCGACGCACCAGACCGAGGTTCTGGACCGGCAAGACGTCGATACACGCCTGGAGCGGGTCGGAGTCCCCGATGGCGACCGTCGCGTCGTCGGCATCGAGGATCGCCACGAGGCCACCCGATCGCAGGACGCGGAAGGCCTCCGCGATCAGCTGTTCAGGGACGAGAGCGTGACAGATGACGGTGTGCAGGACGACGACGTCGAACGATTCGTCGTCGAACGGCGTGCGGCGGCCGTCGCCCTCCTCGAACGAGACGTTCTCGACGCCCTGGGCGAGCTCACGGGCGCGTGCGACGAAGACCTTGGAGGTGTCGACCCCCGTGGCGTGCGCGACGTTCGCCAACTGCGCGAGCTCACGGGTCACGGCACCGGTCCCGGAGCCGATCTCGAGCACGCGGGCGCCCTCCGGAACGTCGATGCCGGAGAGGAACTCACGTCGCACTGCCCGGATGCGAGGGTCATTGGACCGCGCCTCGATGGCGTCGGCGAGCTTCTCGTGCAGCTCCCGCACGGCACGTCCGGCGTCGGTGGCCTCGTTCGACATGCGCGCCCTCTCCTGGGATGGCACCACGTTGGGTGCATCGAAGAGCTGTCCAGATTGCAGCCGCAGGCCGGGCCGCTCTTCGCGGATCGCGCACCCTAGATCGTCGTGCTCTTTCTGTCGAGGACGCAGCTCCCCCTACGGCGTCGAGATGCTCGGGAGAAACTGCTCCGAGTTCTCGACACGTCCGACGGAGTGGCAACGCGGGCGCGGGTCGCCGCGCGCCGGCTGGTGCCGCCGGTGTCGCCGCGGACGCTCACCCGTCCGTCGGCGCTCACACTGACGGCTTGACGAATCGCCCCACGGGTTTACGCTGAAACCCGTACCGAGCGAATCGTCGGCCCGGACACCAGCGGCGGAGCGGGCGGAGAACGGCGGGCACCACCTCTCGTCTGGCGATCGTGCGCGGTCGCCAGGACGTTTCCTCTCGCCCCGCCTCGTCAAGGGGGGAATTCATGCGACTCCGCAACCTCGTCCTCGGCGCGCTCGCCGCCGCCTCCATGCTGCTCGGTGTGCTCGTCGTGCCGGCCGACGCCGGCCAGCCGCGGCCGACGGGCGCCAAGGCGGCGGCGACCGCCGACGGTGCCGGCACCCGCAGCTGCACCCATGCGCACTCGAACCTCGACCCCCGCGCGGGGCAGTTCTTCGACGCCAGCGGCGTCTACATCAGGACGGGCCCGCACACCTCGTGCACGGCGCTCGGCCAGGGCCAGCTGACCCACAACGTGGACTACCACTGCTGGGCCGTGGGCGACACGGTGAACGGGTGGAGCACGTGGACCTACCTCCGCGACACGACCACGGGCGTGTCCGGGTGGGTCAGCGACAGCCTGCTCGACTACCGGGACGGCACGCGCGGCAGCACCTACGCCTGCTGACCGTCCGCTCGCGTGGGCGCCGTGGCGGGTCGTCGGCACGACAGGTCGACGCCTGCCGCGGCGCCCCCGTGGGTACGCCACCGGCATCGCCCTACCCAGAGGAGGAGCGATGTCGGACACCAAGGACGACCCCGGCCGGAACCCCGAGGGCGGGAACCGGGACGTGCAGCCGGGCGGGCGGGCCTCGCGGGGGCCGAACCCGCAGCCGGGCGGCGAGGAGGAGCCGGGCGGGCTGGTGCCCCCGTACGACGACCGCACCGGCGAGAACACCGACTCCAGCGGCAACGCCACCACCTGACCGGCGGGCCGTCGCCCCGCCCTGGTAGACGGTCGGCATGGCGGTGTGGGAGTGCCCGGCGTGCGGGCGGCGGTTCGCGCGCCGCGGGCAGACCCACGAGTGCGCGCCGGCCATGTCGCTCGACGAGTACTTCTCGACGGGGCCGCCGCACGAGCGGCCGGTGTTCGACGCGGTCATGGCCCACCTGGCCGGCGTCGGGCCGGTGCACGTCGAGCCCGTGTCGGTCGGCATCTTCCTCAAGCGGTCCGGCACCTTCGCCCAGCTCCGGCCGATGCAGCGCTGGGTCGCCCTCTCGTTCTCGCTCCCCCGCGTCGTGCGCCACCCCCGGATCACCCGCAAGCCGATCCCCCACGGCGGGCGCTGGTACCACGTCGTCAACGTCCGCGACCCGGACGACCTCGACGAGGAGATCCTCGGCTGGTTGACCGAGGCGTACCTCGCCATCCCGGATTGAGTGGAGCGCCGCAGGCGGGGTACAGCGGGCCCGATGCGCGGCAACCGGGGCGGCGACCCGAGCGACGGCCGGCTCGGCGCCCGGCCCGGTGGCGGCGCGCCGGCGAGCGGCGGACCCAGCGGGCTGCACACGCTCGAGGTCGGCGGCCTCCCCGTCGGGCTGCGCTACGTCCCGCCCGACCCTCGCGGGCTCATCGTGCTCCTCCACGGCGCGGGCGGCCGCGCCCGCCAGGCCGTCGACCTCCTCGGCGCCCGGCTGGACGACGCCGGCCTGATCGTCCTCGCGCCCGACTCGGGCGCCGCCACCTGGGACCTGCTCGTCGGCGGCTTCGGCCCCGACGCGGCCCGCATCGACGCCGGCCTGGCCGACACGTTCGAGCGGTACGCCGTGGCCGCCGACCGGGTCGCCATCGGCGGGTTCTCCGACGGCGCCTCCTACGCCCTCTCCCTCGGCCTGACGAACGGCGACCTGTTCCCGTCCCTCGTCGCCTTCTCGCCGGGCTTCGCCGCGCCGGCCACCGTGCGCGGGTCGCCCCGGGTGTTCGTCTCCCACGGCGTGGCCGACCGGGTGCTGCCGATCGACCGCTGCGGCCGCCGGGTCGCCCGCCTGCTGCGGGAGTCCGGCCTGGACGTGCGCTACGAGGAGTTCCCCGGCGGGCACGCCGTCCCCCTCCACGTCGTCGACCTCGCGCTCGCCTGGCTCGACGGCATGGGCGATTGACCGCCCGTCGCCCTCGCGTGCCCTCGCGCGCGGCAGGATTCGGGGCGTGACGTCTCCCACCCCCGCCACCGAGCGAGGGGCCCGCGACGACCACCTGCGGCTGGCGCTCGACGCCGGCCGGATGGGGACGTGGCAGTGGGACATGGCGAGCGGGCGGGTCGAGTGGGACGCGCGGCTGGAGGAGATCTTCGGGTTCCCGCCGGGCGGGTTCGACGGGACCTACGAGGCCTATGTCTCGCGCCTCCACCCCGACGAGCGGGAGGCCGTGCAGTCGGCGGTGCGGGCCGCCGTCGCCGAGGCCCGCCCGTACACGATGGACCACCGCATCGTGTGGCCGGACGGCACCGTGCGCTGGATCCAGGGGCGAGGCGACGTCACCCTCGACGCGGCGGGGAACGTCACCGGGACGATCGGCTGCGTCGTCGACGTCACCGACCGCAAGCTGGCCGAGGTCGAGCGGGAGCAGGCCATGGCCCGCCTCGCCTTCCTCGCGGACGCGTCCGCCGTGCTGGCCGAGTCGCTCGAGCTCGGCGAGACCCTCTCCCGGCTGGTCGAGCTGGCCGTCCCCCGCATCGCCGACGGGGCCATCCTGTTCACCGTCGAGGCCGACGGGACCTACCGGGTCGCCGCCGTCCGCCACGTCGACCGCCGCCGGGAGCGGGCGGCGGCGACGGTGTTCGACCGGTATCCGCTGCGGGCCGGCCCGCTGGGGCTCGGCGCCGCCATCGCCACCGGCCAGTCGCAGCTCCTCGCCCCCATGTCGGACGACGTGCTGTCGGCGCTCGCCGACGACGAGGAGCACCTGCGCCTGCTGCGCGAGCTCGATGTCGAGGCAGGCCTGGCCGTCCCGCTCGTGGCCCGGGGCCGGGTGATCGGGGTGCTCGGGCTGAGCGTCGGCGGCGGCCGGGAGCTCGAGGGCGACGCCTTGCTGCTCGCCGAGGAGCTGGCCGAGCGGGCGGCGACGGCGGCCGACAACGCCCGCCTGTTCGACCAGGCCAGGCGGGCGGCGGACCGCACCCAGCAGCTCCAGCGGTCGGCCGCCCGGCTCGTGGCCGCGGCCACCGTCGAGGACGTGGGCCGCGGGGTCCTCCAGGAGAGCGTCCCCGCCGTCGGCGCGAGCGCGGGCGTGCTGGCCGTGGTCGACCACGGCGCCCACGAGGTTCGGGTCGTCGAGGCCGTCGGCGACGCGGGCGAGGCGGCCCGCCGGACGGTCCCGCTCGGCGCCGACGGCGTGCCCATGGCGGAGGCGGTCCGGTCCCGCCGGGCGCTGACCGTCCACGACGGCGCCCGCAGGACCGTCACGTACGTCCCCCTCATCGCCCACGGACAGGTGCTCGGCGTGCTCGTGTGGGCGTGGGCCGGCGACCGGAGGGCGACCGACGGCGACGACGTCCTCCTCCAGGCGTTCGCCGCGCAGGCGGCGTCCGCGCTGGAGCGGGCGCTGCTCTACGGGCGGGCGCGGACGATCGCCGACGCGCTCCAGGCCGGCCTCGCGCCCCTGCCGCCGCCGGCCCTGCGCGGCGTGGAGGTGGCGGCCCGCTACCGCGCCGCCGGGGAGGGGGTCGCCGTCGGCGGCGACTTCTACGACTTCGTGCCGCTCGAGGACCGTCGCTGGCTGCTGGTGGTCGGCGACGTCTGCGGGCGGGGGCCGTCGGCGGCGGCACTCAACGCCCAGGTCCGGTACACGTCACGGGCGCTGGCCAGGGCGGGGTACGGGCCGGCGGCCATCGCCGCCGAGGTGAACGCCAACGTCCTCGCCGACGTCGACGACTCCCGCTTCTGCACCGCGGTCTTCGCCCTCGTGCACCCGGCGGGCGACGGCGAGCCGACCACCGTCGAGCTGGTGGGCGCGGGCCACCCGCCGCCCCTCGTGCTCGACCCGGACGGCACCGTCACCCCGGCCGCGGCGCGCAACCCGCTGCTCGGGGTCGTCGCCGACGTGGAGTTCACGCCGAGCCTCGTCGAGCTGCGCCCGGGCGCCACGCTGGTGGTGGTCACCGACGGGGTGCTCGAGGCCCGCGACCGCGGCGGTGACTTCTACGACGACGAGCGGCTGGCCGCGCTGCTGAGCGGCCTCGCCGGGCAGGACGCCGAGGCGATCGCCGACGCCATCGACGACAGCGTGCGCGCCTTCGCCGACGGGGTGCTCGACGATGACGTCGCGGTGGTGGTCGTCCAGGCCGTCTGAGGACCCGGACGGCCGCGGCTACTCGGCGGCGGCCGCCTCGGCGAGCGCGTCGTCGCCGGCCCAGTCCAGGCGGGGGACGTCGCGCCAGAGGCGCTCGAGCTCGTAGTAGGCCCGGGCCTCGTCGAGGAAGACGTGCACGACGAACGGGCCGTAGTCGAGGAGCACCCAGCGGCGGTCGTCGAGGCCCTCGATCCGGAGGGGCTTCGGGCCGCCCCGGACGGTGATCTGCTCCTCGACCTCCTCGGCGATCGTCCGCACCTGCCGCGGGTTGCGACCGCTCGTGATCACGAACCAGTCGGTGATGGCGAGCACCTCACCGACCTCCAGCACCAGGGTGTCCGCTCCCTGCTTGTCGGCCGCCGCCCTGGCCGCCACGACCACCCACTCGTGGGAGCGGTCGGTGCGACCGGTCCCCCTCGCTCCGTCAACCAGTGGAATCGCTCCCTGCCTCGTCGGCGCCGTCCTCTGCGGCGGGCGGCTCGAAGTCGCTGCCGACCACCACCGTAACGTCCACCGCGTCGTTCGGGACGCGACTGAACACCACCTCGCCCACCCCCAGCGCGTCCCGCAGGCGCTCGGCGACGGCCTCCTCGGCCTGGTCGTAGAACACGACCTGGGTGGTGTCGTAGTCGAAGGTGTCGGCGTTGCCGACGACGGTGATCTCGGCCCCCGCCGGCACCAGCACCGAGGTCACCGACTGGGCCAGGCCGGGCTCGCCGGTCCCGTTCAGGATGCGGACCCTCGCCCGGTCGCCGCCCTCCGGTGCGGCGGCGAACGGCAGGATCTCGCTCATCTGGGCGGCGACGGCGTCCCGGTCCGCCTGGTAGGCCTCCTCGCCGTCGGAGATCGAGGCGCTGATGGTCTCGACCCGCAGCGTCTCGTAGACGACGTCGCCCTCCGACAGGCCCCGCACGAACCGGCCGAGCCCGGTCGACACCTCGCCGGGCACGGCGTCCGCGCTGGGCGAGGCGGCGACGGCGTCCAGCCACGCCTCCCAGAACGCCTGGTGGCGGACGAGCCGGGCCAGCTGGGTCTCGTCGACCGACTCGAGCGACAGCAGCTCGGACACCTGGTCGGCGGTGACGTCGATGGTGCCAGCCGGGAAGGCGACGTCGACGCGGCCGTCGTCGTCGACCACCTCGATCGGGTCGGGGTTGACGACCTGGATGGGCGCCACCGGCGCGACCAGCTCCTCCCACCGGGCCGGGTCGATGCGCACGGCCTCGGTGAAGCTGATGCCGAGCAGGTTCTCCGACGACTGGCGGACGAGGTCGAGGCCGCCCCGGTCGAAGGCGACGGACAGGCGGTCGAGGCCGAAGCTCGGGATCTCGACCATCGTGCCGGTCGGGACGAACAACACGTCGCCGCCCTCGTCGTCGAGGCCGAGGGCGAGGATCGTCAGGCCGGCCAGCCCGCCGTCGGCGTCCTCGTGGGCGAGGAGGAGGGTCGGCGTCGGGTCGACGACGGCCTCGAAGCCGGGCGCGCTGGCGTCGGTCTCCGGCTCGATGACCCGGCCCTCGTTGCTCTCCGAGATCGTGCGGACGCCCCAGACGGCGAGGACGGGGATGGCGGCGATGAGCACCACGAGGGTCAGCAGGAAGGCGACGGTGCGCAGCCGCTTGCGCCGCCGCTGCCGCTTGCGCCGCCTGGCCCGCTCGCCGGTCGACAGCGCGGCCGGGGCGGGGGCCGGGATCGGGGGCGGGGGTGCGTCGAAGAGGGCCGGCTGGGGCGGGGCCGCCGGGGCGAGGACCGGTTCCGGCTCGGGCGGCGGGGCGACCGTCGCCACGGGCGCGGCGTCGAACAGCGCCGGCTGCACGGCATCGCCAGCGGTCGGGTCCGTCGGGTGCTCCGGCGTCTCGGCCGGGATGCCGACCGGCTCCCGCTCGCCCGCCTGCGGCGCGGCCGCGACGACGGCCTCGCCGGGCTCGGGCTCGGCCGCCGCCACACCGGGCTGGGCCGGCTCCGGGTCGCCTGCCTCCACGGGGGCTTCCCCGGCCGTCT
This sequence comes from Acidimicrobiales bacterium, assembly GCA_036399815.1. Classification (NCBI taxonomy): domain Bacteria; kingdom Bacillati; phylum Actinomycetota; class Acidimicrobiia; order Acidimicrobiales; species Acidimicrobiales bacterium. Next base: position 17,726 of record DASWMK010000182.1, on the reverse strand, counting down.
CGACAGGGGGCAGGTCCGGCTGGGGGACGGCGGGTCGCGCCCCGGCCGCGGCATCGACGGGTGCAGCCCCGCCCGCCTCGGACGGGCTCTCGACCGCGGGCGCCTCGACCGCGACCGGCTCGGGCTCGCCGGCGTCCGGTGCCGACTCGACGGCGGCTTCGGCCTCGGCCAGGTCGGGCTCGGGGGACGGCGCCTCGGCGACGGCGTCGGCCGGCGGACGCTCGTCCACCTCCGCCGGCGCATCGACGGGCGCGGGGCCGGTTTCGGCGGTCGGCGCATCGGTGGCCGCATCGACCGGCGGAACCTCGTCGGCCGCGGGCGGCACTGCAACGGCGGCGTCGACCGGCGAAAGCTCGTCACCGGCGGCCGGCGCCTCCGTGGCCGCATCGACCGGCGGAAGCTCGTCGGGCGCAGGCGGCGCCTCGATGGCGGCGTCGACGGGCGGCAACTCGTCGGCCGCGGGCGGCGCCTCGGTCGCCGCGTCGACCGGCGGGGGCTCGTCGGCCTCGGACGGCGCCCCGGTCGTCGCGTCGACCGGCGGCAACTCGTCGGCCGCCGACGGCGCCTCGGTCGTCGCGTCGACGGGCGGCGGCTCGTTCGGCGCGCCGACGGGCGACAGCTCGTCGGCCTCGGACGGCGCCTCGGTCGGCGCGTCGACCGACGGCAACTCATCGGCCGCAGCCGGCGCCTCGATCGCCGCGTCGACGGGCGGCGGCTCGTCGGGCGCAGTCGGCGCCTCGGCGCCGGCGTCGGCGTCGGCCGTCGCGCCCGCGGTCTCGCCGTTCGGGGTCGGGGTGCGGTCGCGGTGGGCGGCGGCGTCGAGGGCGGCGACCAGGCTGCGGAGGCGGGCGGCGAGCGACCCGCCGCCCCCGCCGCCGCCGTCGGGCGGCTCCGGTTCGCTCACGTCCGCTCGGCGGCGGCCGCCAGCGACCCGTACAGCCCCCGCCCCCTGATGCAGTCGATGACGGCCGGGCTGATCAGGTAGTCGAGCGGGCGGCCGTCGGCCACCCTGGCCCGCAGGTCGGTGCTCGACACCTCCAGCCGGGGCACCTCGACCCGCTCGCAGCGCCACCCGTCGAGGGCGGGCGTGGCACCGCCGGGCCGGTCGACCACGACGACGGTCGCCATGCGCCGCACCTGGTCGACCCGGTCCCAGGTCGACAGCCCGGCGGCGGCGTCGCTGCCGAGCACGAGGAACAGCGCGGCGCCAGGGTGCCGGCGGGCCAGCTCGGCCAGGGTGTCCGCCGTGTACGACGGGCCGCCCCGCTCGATCTCGATCGCGCTGGCCTCGATGCCGTCGACCTCGCCGACCGCGGCGCGCACCATGGCCAACCGATCGGCCGCCGGGGTCACGATGCGAGCGCCCACCTTCTGCCACGGCTCGTTGGCCACCACCAGGAGCACGACGTCGAGGGCGAGCGCGTGGCGGACGTTGACCGCCGTCACCAGGTGCCCGACGTGGGGCGGGTCGAACGTGCCGCCGAACACGCCGATCCGGGCGCCGTTGGCGGGGGGCACACCGGCGATCCTAAAGCAGCCGGTCAGGCGAGGTCCGGCCAGGTGAGGCCCCGCCACGGCACCGGCCGGCCCTCCAGCCCGACCACGAAGTCCTCGGGGAAGGTCTGGAGCAGGCTGGACACGAGCCGCTGCTCCTCGACCGGGAGATAGCAGCGGTTCCCGTCGGTCACCTGGACGAGCCAGCGGTGCAGCTGCTCGAAGGTGGCCTCGTCGGCGGCGCCGGCCGCCACCCGCTCGAGCAGGCCGGTGATGGCCGCCGTGCCGAGCTTGCAGGGCGGGCACTGCCCGCAGGACTCGTCGGCGAGGAACCGCGACGCCAGCACGGCCACCTCGACCATGCTCGCCGTGTCGTCGAACGCGACGAACCCGCACGAACCGAGCCCGGTGCCCGCCGCCGCCATCCCCTCGTAGCTGACCGGGACGTCGAGCTGGTCGCCCCGGAGGACCGGGTTCGACACGCCAGACAGCACCGCCTTCACCGACCGGCCGGGGGCCACCCCGCCGCCGACCTCGTCGATCACCTGCCCGAGGGGCGTGCCCAGCGCCACCTCGGCGACCGCCGGCGCCACCACGTCGCCGCTCACCGTGCAGACGACGATGCCGGGGGACTCCTCGGTGCCCGCCGACCGGTGCCACTCCGGCCCGTTGGCCAGCACGTGGGCCGCCATGGCGAGGGTCTCGACGTTGTTGACGAGGGTCGGGTTGGGCGTGCCGGCCGCCGTGGCGAACAGGCCGTGCTGGTAGGGCGGGTACAGCCGGGGCAGGGCGGCGTTGCCCTCGATGACCTCGAGCAGGCCGGTCTCCTCGCCGAACAGGTACGCCTGGGGGCCGGCGACGAGGTCGATCGGCACGTCACCGGCCAGGCCGGCGGCCGCCATCTCGGCGAGCGCCCGGGCGAGGGCGTCCCGCTCGTCGACGAACCGCTCCTTCACCGCGAGGTACGCCCGTTCCGCTCCGACGGCCAGCGCGGCGATGGCCACCCCCTCGACCACCTGGTACGGGTCGGAGCGGAGGATGGCCCGATCCTTCCAGGTCCCCGGCTCGCCCTCGGCCCCGTTGGCGACGACGTAGCGGGGGACGCCGGCCCCGGCCCCGTCCCTGATCGACCGCCATTTCCGCCCGGTCGGGAAGCCGGCGCCGCCCCTCCCCCGCAGGCCGGACAGCGCGACCTCCTGGATCGTGCCGCCCGGTCCGAGCGCCCTCGCCCGGGCCAGCCCCCGGCCGCCGCCCCGCTGCTCGACGTAGTCGGTGACAGAAGTCACCGGTGGGTAGGGAAGGAGGACAGGCGTGGACATGTTGCAACCATTCCTTCCCGGGTACGGCGCGATCCCGAATGCTCGACGTCGATCCGGGAATGACACATCAGTAATTCCCGTTCAAACCAGGTGCCATGAGCGATTCCGTCGGCCAGTACCTCAACGAAATCGGCCTCGTCCCCCTCCTCACCGCCGCCGAGGAGCGGGAGCTGTCGCAGATCATCGAGCAGGGCCGCCTCGCGGCCGCCCGCATCGAGGCGGGCGAGCACGACCCGGCGCTGCGCCGCAAGGTGCGCGCCGCGGCCCGCGCCAAGGACCGGTTCATCAGGGCGAACCTCCGCCTCGTCGTGAGCGTCGCCCGCCGCTACCCGCTGCCCCCCGGCATGGAGCTGCTCGACCTCATCCAGGAGGGCAACCTCGGCCTCGAGCACGCCGTCGACAAGTTCGACTGGCGCAAGGGGTTCAAGTTCTCCACCTACGCCACCTTCTGGATCCGCCAGGCCATCGGCCGGGCCCTCGACCAGAAGGCGAGCCTCGTCCGCCTGCCCGGTGACCGCTCGGCCAGCCTCCGCGCCGCCCTCCGCCAGGTGGCCGGCGACGGCGACGAGCTCGACGACGAGCACGCGCTGCTCCACCGCCTCACCACGCCGACGTCGCTCGACCGGACGATCGGCGACGACGACAGCAACGAGCTGGTCGACATCCTCCCCGACGCCACCCCCGGCCCCGAGGCCGAGGTGCTGGCCAGGGCCGAGGAGCAGATGGTGACCGACCTGCTCGGCGTCCTCGACGCGAGGGCCCGCTACGCCGTCGAGCAGCGCTTCGGCCTCCACGACGGCCGCAAGCGCAGCTACCGGGAGGTCGGCGAGGAGCTGGGCGTGACCGCCGAGGCCGCCCGCCGGCTGGTCAAGCGGGCCGTCAGCGCCGTGCGCGACGAGGCCGCCAACCGCATCGACACCGACGCCGCCTGACCGAGCGGTGGCCAGCACCCCCGACGAGGTCCGCGCCTTCCTGCGGGAGCACCACCACACGGTCCTCGTCACCCGCCGCTCCTCCGGCGACCGCCTCCAGGCGTCGCCGGTGGTCGCCGGCGTGGACGAGGACGGGCGGGTCGTGATCAGCGCCACGACGGACCGGGCCAAGGTCGCCAACCTGCGCCGCGACCCCCGCGCCACGCTCTGCGCCTTCACCGACCGGTTCTACGGGCCGTGGGTCCAGGCCGACGGCACCGCTGAGATCGTCGAGCTGCCCGACGCCGAGCAGCCGCTGGTCGACCTCTACCGCCAGGCCGCCGGCGAGCACCCCGACTGGGACGACTTCCGCGACTCGCTGCGCCGGGAGCGCCGGGTCGCGATCCGCATCACGCTCGACCCGGCCTGACCCGGCGCCCGACCGCATTGCAGCCGCCCGCCGGCCTGGGCCACCCTGGTGACGTGCCCTGGTCCCCCACGTCGTGGCGCGAGCTGCCGGCCGCCCAGCAGCCCGACTGGCCGGACGCCGACGCCTACGACGCGGCCTGCAAGGTCGTCGCCGGCTACCCGCCGCTGGTGTTCGCCGGCGAGGCGAGGCACCTGACGGAGGCGCTGGCCGAGGTCGCCGCCGGCCGGGCCTTCCTGCTCCAGGCCGGGGACTGCGCCGAGTCCTTCGACAGCTTCTCGGCCGACGCCATCAGGGACAAGCTCAAGGTCGTCCTCCAGATGGCCGTCGTGCTCACCTACTCGGCCGGGGTGCCGGCGGTGAAGGTCGGCCGCATCGCCGGGCAGTTCGCCAAGCCGAGGAGCGGCTCGGTCGAGTCCGTGGGCGGCGTCGACCTGCCCGTCTTCCGGGGCCACATGGTGAACGACCCGGTCTTCACGGAGGCGGCCCGCACGCCCGACCCCGACCGCCTCGTGCGCGCCTACCACCAGTCGGCGTCCACCCTGAACCTGCTCAGGGCGTTCACCAAGGGCGGCTTCGCCGACCTGTCGAGGGTCCACGCCTGGAACCAGGAGTTCGTGGCGTCGAGCCACGAGGGGCGGCGTTACGAGGTGGTGGCCGACGAGATCGACCGGGCCATGCGGTTCATGCGGGCCTGCGGGATCGACGTCGCCGTGCAGCCGATGCTGCACGAGGTCGACTTCTACACGAGCCACGAGGCCCTGCTCCTCGGCTACGAGGAGGCGCTCACCCGGCGGGACAGCCTCACCGGCGACTGGTACGACTGCTCGGCCCACATGCTCTGGATCGGGGACCGCACCCGCCAGCTCGACGGGGCCCACGTGGAGTTCCTGTCCGGCGTCGGGAACCCCGTCGGGGTGAAGGTCGGGCCGACGGCCACGCCCGGCGAGGTCGTCGCCCTGTGCGAGCGGCTGAACCCCGAGCGCCGGCCGGGGCGGCTCACCCTCATCATCCGGATGGGCGCCGACCGCATCGGCGACGGCCTCCCGCCGCTGCTCCGGGCCGTCACGGCCGCCGGCCACCCGGTCGTGTGGGCGTCGGACCCGATGCACGGGAACACGTTCATGGCGCCGGGCGGGCGCAAGACCCGGCACCTCGACGACATCGAGCGGGAGCTGGTCGGGTTCTTCGCCGCCCACCGGGCCGAGGGCACCTGGCCGGGCGGGATCCACGTCGAGCTCACCGGCGACGACGTGACCGAGTGCCTCGGCGGGGCCGACGACATCGACGACGCCCGCCTCGACGAGCGCTACGAGACCATGTGCGACCCGCGGTTGAACGCCCGCCAGTCGCTCGACCTCGCGTTCCGGGTGGCGGAGCTCCTCCGGGGCTGAGGCCGGCATGGCGACCGCCGCGCCCCGCCGGCCGCGCCGGCTGCCCCGGCGGGTCTACCTCCGCCGGCGGGTGACGGTCGCCGTCGTCGCCGCCGTCGCCGTCGGCGGGCCGGTGTGGGCCGTCGCCGGCCCGGACGGCGAGTCGGCCGGGCCGGTCCCGACGACGACCACCTCGGCCGCGCCGACCACCACCGCCCCGTCCACCACCACGACGGCCGACCCGCTCGGCAGCGGCAACCCGGTGACGATCGCCTTCGGCGGCGACGTCCACTTCGAGCGGTCCATCGAGGCCCGGCTGCTGGCCGACCCGTCCTCGGTCATGGCCCTCGTCGCCCCGACCCTGTCCGCCGCCGACCTGGCCGTCGTCAACCTGGAGACGGCGGTGACCGAGGGCGGGACGCCGGCGCCCAAGCAGTTCACGTTCCGGGCCCCTCCGGCGGCGTTCGACGCGCTGCAGTCGGCCGGGGTCGACGTCGCCTCCGTGGCCAACAACCACGGCATGGACTACGGGGTCGACGGGCTGGAGGACACCCTCGACCTCGCGGCGAGCGCCGGCTTCCCGGTCATCGGGGCCGGCCGCACCGAGGATGAGGCCTACGCCCCGTTCCGCACGACCGTCGACGGCCAGCGCATCGCCGTCATCGCCGCCACCCAGGTGCTCGACGACTTCCTGATCGACGAGTGGACGGCCGAGGGCGACGAGCCGGGGCTGGCGTCGGCCAAGCGGGTCGACCGCCTGGTCGAGGAGGTGCGGGCGGCGAGGGAGGACAGCGACACGGTCGTCGTGTTCCTGCACTGGGGGGTCGAGCAGCAGTCCTGCCCGACCGAGGTGCAGCAGGACCTGGCCGGGGACCTCGTGGCCGCCGGGGCCGACCTCGTCGTCGGCGGGCACGCCCACGTGCTCCAGGGCGCGGGGATGCTCGGCGACGCGTTCGTGGCCTACGGGCTCGGCAACTTCACGTTCATGGAGCGCACGCCGCTGTCGGTGAACACCGGCGTGCTGGAGGTGACGGTCACCGGCAGGCGGGTCGACGGCTACCGGTTCCTCCCCGGCGTGCTGGTCGACGGGCTGCACCACCCGCTCGAGGGCGACGAGGCGGACGCCGCGCTCGCCTACTGGGACCAGCTGCGGGAGTGCACCGACCTCGACGCCTGACGCGGGCCCGGACGCGAGCGAGGGGCCAGGGGAGGTGGTGGTCGGCTGGGCCCTCCCTCCCAGCCACCGCCTGCCGGCGGCCCGGTGTCCCCCGCGTACCGCAACCCCCGATGCGGTCCCCCGGACCGGCGAGGCCTCCCCTGGGCCCCTTGTCGCCGGGAAAGTATGGCGGTTCGTCCACAGCCGGGCCATGGCTCCTTTCGGCCATGCGGGGTGGCCCGAACGGGCTAGTCACTCCCGGCGGCGACGGCGGCGGTGGCTGCGGGGGTAGACCGTCGCCCGTGCCGGCCCGCATCGAGGACTACGCCCTGCTCGGCGACACCGAGTCCGCCGCGCTCGTCGGCCGGGACGGCTCGGTCGACTGGCTCGCCCTCCCCCGCTTCGACTCGCCCGCCTGCTTCGCCGCCCTCCTCGGCGGGCCGGAGCACGGCCGCTGGCGCATCGCCCCGGCCGCCCCCGTCACCGCCGTCCGCCGCCGCTACCGGGGCGACACGCTCGTCCTCGAGACCGAGATGGACACCGCGGACGGGACCGTCGCGATCGTCGACTGCATGCCGATCCGCGACGGCGAGCCCAACCTCGTCCGGGTCGTCGAGGGCCGCCGCGGCCGGGTGCCGGTCCGCATGGAGCTCGTCGTCCGCTTCGACTACGGCAAGGACGTGCCCTGGGTCCGGCGGATGCCCGACGGCCGGCTGCGGGCCATCTGCGGCCCCGAGTCGCTGTTCCTCGACACCCCGGTGCCGACGAGGGGCGAGGACCTCACCACCGTCGCCGACGTGACCGTGGGCGCCGGCGACCGGGTGCCCTTCACGCTCAGCTGGCACCCGTCGCACCTCGCCCCGCCCGAGCGGTGCGACCCGTTCCGGGCCGTGGCCGACACCGAGCGGTGGTGGGAGGCGTGGGTCTCCCAGTGCCGCTACGAGGGCGACTGGGCGGCCGACGTCCGCCGCTCGCTCGTCGTGCTGAAGGCGCTCACCTACCACCCGACCGGCGCCATCGTGGCCGCCCCGACCACGTCGCTGCCCGAGCAGCTGGGCGGGCCGAGGAACTGGGACTACCGCTACGGCTGGCTCCGCGACGCCACGTTCACCCTGCTCAGCCTGCTCGGCGCCGGCTTCACGACCGAGGCGGTGGCGTGGCGGGACTGGCTGCTGCGGGCCGTCGCCGGCGAGCCGTCGAGGCTCCAGATCATGTACGGGGTGGGCGGCGAGCGCCGGCTGCCGGAGTGGACGGTCGACTGGCTGCCGGGCTACGAGCGGTCCGGCCCGGTGCGGGTCGGCAACGCCGCCGCCGACCAGTTCCAGCTCGACGTGTGGGGCGAGGTGCTCGACGCCCTCCACCAGGCCCGCGAGCACGGGATCGACGCCGACGAGGAGTCGTGGGCCCTTCAGAAGGCGCTCATGGACTTCCTCGAGGGCAACTGGCGCCGGCCCGACGAGGGCATCTGGGAGGTGCGGGGGCCGCGCCGCCACTTCACCCACTCGAAGGTGATGGCGTGGGTGGCGGCCGACCGGGCGGCCCGGGCCTGCGAGGCGCACCGCACCGACGGGCCGGTCGACCGGTGGCGGCGGCTCGGGGTCGAGATCAGGGCCGAGGTGCTCGAGCGGGGGGTGGACGACCGGGGCGTGTTCGTCCAGCACTACGGGTCGACCGAGCTCGACGCCAGCCTGCTGCGCATCCCCCTCGTCGGGTTCCTGCCGGCGTCGGACCCGCGGGTGGTCAACACGGTCGAGGCGGTCGCCACCGAGCTCGTCGACGACGGGTTCGTCCGCCGCTACGTGCCCCACCCCGACCTCGACGGCCTGCCGGCGGCCGAGGGCGCGTTCCTCATGTGCACGTTCTGGCTGGCCGACTGCTGGACCCTCCTCGGGCGGCGGGACGAGGCCGTGCGCCTGTTCGAGCGGCTGCGGGCCATCGCCAACGACGTCGGCCTGCTGTCCGAGGAGTACGACCCGGCGTCGGGCCGGATGCTCGGCAACTTCCCGCAGGCCTTCTCGCACGTCTCGCTCGTGAACACGGTGACCAACCTGTCCGTCACCGGCGGCGGGGCGGCCGAGCGGCGGTGCGGCCCCCGGCCGGGGGACGCGCCGCTGGTACGGTCCGCCCCCCTATGACGGTCATCACGGGGATCGGGCGCCTCTTCACGGCGGGGCCGCAGGGGACGCTCGACGACGCCGCGGTGGCCATCGAGGGCGACCGCATCACCTGGGTGGGGCCGGCGGCCCACGCGCCCGGCGACCCGGACGTGGTCGACCTCGGCGGCTGCCTGCTCACGCCCGGGCTCGTCGACGCCCACACCCACCCCGTGTACGCCCGGCCCCGGTCGGCCGAGGTCGCCCGGCGCAGCGCCGGCGTGCCGTACGCGCAGGTGGCGGCCGAGGGCGGCGGCATCCGGTCGACGGTCCGCTCGACCCGGGCGGCCCACGTGGGCGACCTCGAGGCGGCGACGGCCAGGCGCCTGGCCACCTGGCTGCGGGCCGGCACGACCACGGTCGAGGCCAAGACCGGCTACCACCTGAACCGCCAGGGCGAGGTGGCGGCCGTGCGGCTGCTGCGGCGGGTGAGCGGCCGGCCCGGCGTGCCCCGCATCGCGGTCACGTTCCTCGCCGCCCACGCCGTCCCGCCGGAGTGGGAGCGCGAGCAGTACCACTACGCCGCGGAGGCGGCCGGGTGGGCCGGCGAGGCGGCGGCGGCCGGCGCCCGCTTCGTCGACGTGTTCTGCGACGAGGGCGCGTTCACGGTCGAGGAGGCCCGCCGGGTGGTCACGGAGGGCGCGGCGGCCGGCCTCGTGCCCCGGGTCCACGCCGACGAGCTGGCCAGGACGGGCGGGTCGCTCCTCGCCGCCGAGGTCGGCGCGGCGTCGGCCGACCACCTGCTGCGGGCCACGGCCGAGGACGCGGCTGCGCTGGCCGCCGCCGGCGTCACCGCCGTGCTCTGCCCGGGCACGGCGCTGTCCCTCGGCGCCACGCCGCCGGCCCGGACGCTGGCCGACGCCGGCGTCCACCTCGCCCTCGGGTCCGACCACAACCCCGGCACCAGCGGGATCACGTCGATGAGCCTGGTGGTCGCGCTGGCCGTCGCCGTGTTCGGGCTGTCGGTGGACGAGGCGCTCACGGCCGCCACGGCCGGCGGCGCCCGGTCGCTGCGGGCCTCCGACCGGGGCGTGGTCGAGCCGGGGCGGCTGGCCGACCTCGTCGCCTGGGACGCCGACCACGAGGGCGCGTTCGCGTGGGCGTTCGGGCTGCGGCCGTCGCGGGTGTGGCTCGGCGGCGAGGAGGTCGAGCCCGCCTAGCGGTCGTAGGCGTGGCGGAAGGTGATCGAGATCCTGGGCGCGGCCACCGCCACCTTCGGGATGCTGTGCTGCCAGGTGCGCTGGCAGCTGCCGCCCATCACCAGCAGGTCGCCCGAGGCGACCTCGAAGCGCACCGACCGGCCGCCGCCCTTCGGCCGCAGCAGGAACCGCCGCCGGCCGCCAAGGGAGACGATGGCGACGGTCGCCGTCGGCATCGTCCTCGCCACCCGGTCGCCGTGCCAGGCGACGCTGTCCCGGCCGTCGCGGTAGAGGTTCCACCCCACCGACACGAGGTCGACGCCGTAGCGGTCGGACAGCAGCCGGCGCATGTCCTCGACCACGGCCGGGGCCGCGTCCCAGCCGTGGGCCGTGAGCCGGGGCTGCTCGAGGCGCTGGTCGTACATGCGGACGGTGCGGCCCTCCCACGGCGCCCGCTCGAGGGCCTCGGCGAACACGTCGTCGGCGCCGGTCAGCCAGCCGGGGGCGTGGTCGACCCAGGCCTCGCCGTCGAGGTCGGTGCGGGCGAGCGTGGCGAAGCCGGCGTCGGCCGCCGGCGCGCTCGCCCCGAACAGGGTCGGCTGCCAGGCCAGGGCCACCGCCCCAGCCTAGGGACGCTCAGGGCGGGACGAGGAGGCTCGTCAGGCGGAACGCCGCCCACGGCTTGCGGCCCCACGCCAGGAGCTTGCCGGTGGCGGCGGCGGACCACTGGCTGCGCCGGCCGTAGGCGACGAGGAGGAAGGCGACCGGGTCGGCGCTGACCCGGCAGTCGGCGTCGGGGGCCGGCCCCATGCGGGCGTCCAGCGCGCCATCGCGGAACGCCAGGGTCGCCGTCCCGCCGCCGCGTAGGCGGAGCTCGTAGGTCACGCGGACGCCCTTCGCCGCCTCCTCGGCCACGAGCAGGTGCAGGAGGGGCACCAGGCCTTCGGCGACCATGGCGGCCTCGCCCGGCGGGATGGGCCACGGCCGCTCGAGCACCTTCGCCATGTCGAGCCCGTGGACGAGCAGCTCGCCGAGGCCGGCGGCGAGGAAGGTGGCGAGGGGGACGTCGAGCCCGTGCCAGAACACCCGGTCGTCGCCGTCGAGCGCCCCGGCGGCCACGGCGACCTCGGCCAGCCGGGCGTCGATGGCGTCGGCGAGGGACCCGAGGTCGCGGTCGGCGACCTCCGCGAGGTGGCGGGCGTTGCTGGCCGCCAGGGACCCGCCGGGCAGGTCGCTCAGGTCGGCCCACGACTCGGTGGAGCCGTTGAGGTAGTCGACGTAGGACCCGGTGCCGTCGGCGAGGTGGGCGGCCGTGTCGCCGACCGTCCACGACGACCCCGGCAGCCGGCGTTCGGCGTCGCCCGGGGCGGCCGAGCGAAGAAGGTCGGTCACCTGGCCGCCGGCCCGGTCGATGGCGTCGAGGAGCTCGCCGGCGAGGTCGCGCACGGCGGCGGACTGTACCGAGGCCGCGATGCGACGATCGGCCGGTGCACCACGAGGTCGGGCGGCCTGACTTGCCTTCTTCTCGCATGAAACCGTCCGTCCAACCCCATCGGGGGGCTCCCGCTATACAATGCTCTAGGCACTGTGCCGGTTTTTGTTCCGGGGGGTAGATGCAGAAGTATCAAATATTCGTCAGTTCGACATATGAGGATCTTAGAATTGAGCGCGAGACTGTTGTGCGCGCCGTATTAGAGATGGGTCACATTCCCGTCGGCATGGAGATGTTTAGCGCTGCCGACGAGGAGCAATGGCGGATCATTCAGCGACACATCGATGAGAGTGATTACTACATTGCAATACTCGCGCATAGATACGGGTCGACCCTTGAGGACGGACAGAGCTACACACGCCGCGAGTATGAGTATGCAGTAACCAGAGGAGTCCCCGTACTGGCATTCCTCATCGATGAGAAGGCTGAATGGCCCGCGGACCGAGTCGACAAGGATCCGATTGCGCTTGCCGGCCTTGAAGACTTCAAAGCACGGGTCAAGGAGAGACTCGTAGACTTCTGGAGAAATTCGGACGAACTGCATGCCAAATGTGTGGTGGCGCTCATGAAGGCGTTCACGGCGTACCCACGAGAGGGCTGGGTGCGAGCGAGTACGTCCGTCGCGAGCCCAGCCGTGATGGCGGAGCTGACACGGCTAAGTGCCGAGAACGCCGCCCTGCGGCAACAACTCGATGACGCGAAACGACAGTCGAGAGCCGATGAGAAAAGGCGAGTTTTCGATGTCCGCCGCGCCCTAGAGAGTAATACCGTTCAATACAATTTCCGGCGGAGGCCCTCGCAACCCTGGGAGGACAGTCCAGAGACCTCGCTCTTTGACATCTTCTATTGGCTTGCTCCGTCATTGGTGACAGAGGACTCCACGACTTCATTGTCCCAGACGCTCGCAATGCATGCGGCAATCAATAGTCCTTGGGACCTCACCGCGATGAATCAGGTGAGGGCCATCCTGGCCGACTTGGTGGCTTTAGGGCTCGTTGAACCTAGCGCCCGACGTCACTCAGTCAATGATGATAATGACTATTGGACGCTCGCCTCATTAGGTCGCGAGCTACTGAAGGAGGTCCGTCAACTATCGCTGCACGCTGAACCACTGCCCGAGGCCGAGGACGTCGCACAGAAGGGCGACGAAGAGACCTCCAAGGGACCCGGCTCGTTGTAGCCGTCGTTCGGCGCTCCCGACAGTGTGGGACTAAGTGCGCCTCTGTCTACGTCGCCGTAGGTTCTGCTTCATGAGGTGTCGTTCGGGGACGTTCTTGTGTGTGTAGCGTGAATACCCCCCAGGCAATATCTGCTATCGCCGAAGTGGTATGGCAGCGCTTTCTTGCCGCACACCTGCTCACGCGCGAGGTTGAGCCTCCTCGACGAGTGCGTAAATACGGATCGATCTATCGCTATCACCGCTACACCGCGTCGTAATGGTCCGGAGCCAGCACGCTGGCAGTTCCAGATTCGGCGCGAGCAGTCGTGAACAAGCGCGGCATGCGCCGTTTCCTGACGCCGACTGCTTCCTTATGCGGAGTGCGGCGCGAGTGCGAGCGCGAGCGCTTTCCTCGGATGACGTGGCGGGGGGCCGGCGACGGGGCGACCCGGCTGGCGAGCGTCCCGCTTCTACTCCGCACTCGCACCCGCGGCACGCCGATGGATCGCGCGCTGATCGGGCGACCGGCGCGGCCTGGCGACGGCGCCGTGCACGCCCCTGACGGGCGGCACCTAGTGTGACGGCGTCGCCCCGACGGGCAGCGGTCGGAGGCGGCGCCAGACCCGACCGGCCCCACCGAAGGGAACGCCATGCGCGCACGCTGGAAGCTGGTGCTCGCCGTCCTCGCCGTCCTGACCCTGCTCGCCGCCGGGTGCGGCGGGGACGACGACGGCGACGAGACGGCGGCCGAGGACTCGACGACCACGAGCACCACCGAGGCGGCCGAGGAGGAGACGACCACCACCACCGCCGCCGAGGGCGAGGAGGAGGGCGAGGAGGTCGTCAGGGCCGACGCCGACCTCGTGATCTGGGCCGACGACACGCGGACGCCGGTGATCCAGCCCTTCGTCGAGCAGTTCGGCGAGGAGAACGACCTCACCGTCGCCGTGCAGGAGCTCGGCTTCGACGACATCCGCGACCGGCTGACCGTCGCCGGGCCGGCCGGCGAGGGCCCGGACATCATCATCGGCGCCCACGACTGGCTGGGCCAGCTCGTCACGAGCGGCGTCGTCGCCCCCGTCGACCTGGGCGACCGGGCCGAGGAGTTCAACCCCGTCGCCATCGACGCGTTCACCTACGACGGCCAGCTCTACGGCCTCCCGTACGCGGTCGAGAACGTCGCCCTCATCCGCAACACCGACCTCGTCCCCGAGGCGCCGGCCACCTTCGAGGAGCTGGCCCAGACGGCCCTCGACCTGAAGGCGGAGGGGCAGGTCGACGTCCCCCTCGCCGTCCAGGAGGACCCGGGCGACCCGTTCCACAACTACCCGCTGTTCACCGCGCTCGGCGGCTACGTGTTCGGCCGCGGCGACGACGGCAGCTACGACCCGACCGACCTCGGCATCGACAGCGAGGGCGGGCTGGCGGCCGCCGAGGCGTTCGCCCAGTGGGCCGACCAAGGGCTGATCAGCTCGGAGACGACCTACGACGTGATGATCGAGTCCTTCGGCAGCGGGCGGGCCCCGTTCGCCATCACCGGCCCGTGGGCCATCACCCAGGAGGACACCGGCTTCGCCGCCACCGGCGTGCCGTACGTGGTCGAGCCCATCCCGCCGGTGGCCGGCGGCGAGCCCAAGCCGTTCGTCGGCGTGCAGGGGTTCATGGTGTCGGCCCAGGCCGAGAACCCGCTCGCCGCCCAGACGTTCCTCGTCGACTTCATGGCCAACGAGGAGGCCCAGGTGGCCCTGTTCGAGGCCGGCGGCCGGCCCCCGGCCCTCACCGCGGCGTTCGAGCAGGTGAGCGACGACCCCGACATCGCCGGCTTCCAGGCCGCCGGGGCCAACGGCGAGCCGCTCCCCGCCATCCCCGAGATGGGCTCGGTGTGGAGCGCGTGGACCGACGCCTACCAGCTCGTGCTCACCGGCCAGGGCGACCCCCGCCAGGCGTTCACCGACGCCGCCGACCAGATCAGGACGTTGATCGAAGAGGGCGAGTAGCCCGACGTGGCGGGGACCACGGCACGACGGGGCCGGGGGGCCTTCGCCCTCCGGCCCGCGAGCCGGTCCACGGCCGGGCTGCTGGCCAAGCTGGCGCTGCTCGGCGTCGTCAACGCCACCACGCTGTTCGCCCTCCCCCGCCTCGTCGAGCAGGGGGCGTGGGTGGCGGCGACCTCGGCCGTCGTCGCCACCGTCGCCGTCGACCTCGTCTACCTGAGCCGAAGGGCCATCCCGCTCAAGTGGCTCCTGCCCGGGACGCTGTTCATGCTGGCGTTCCAGGTCTATCCCGTCGCCTACTCGGCCTACATCTCGTTCACCAACTACAGCACCGGCAACATCCTCTCGAAGGACCAGGCCCTCGAGCAGATCCTGCGCAGCTCCGTGCGGGCGACGCCCGACGCGCCCCGGTTCACGGTGACCCCGCTCGAGTCCGACGACGGCGAGCTCGGCCTCTACCTGACCGACGAGGACGGCACGACGTTCCTCGGCACCGCCGAGGGCGCCGAGGAGGTGGACGAGCCGCCCGACGCCGTCGAGGGGTGGTCGCCGCTCGGCCTGCGGGACGCCAACGCCAGGGGGCGGGAGCTGCTCGACCTCGAGGTGCCGACCGACGAGGGCATCATCCGGCTCCAGACGGCGACGTCGGCCGCGCTCGTCGAGAGCGTGCTGCGCTACGACGAGGCCGCCGACACGATCACGAACACCGAGACCGGCGAGGTCTACCGGCCGGTCGACGGCCAGTTCCGGGGCGACGGCGGCGACCGGCTGGAGCCGGGCTGGCGCACCGTCGTCGGGCTCGACAACTACACCCGCATCCTCGACTCGGAGGCCATCCGCGGCCCGTTCCTGCGGGTGCTCGTGTGGAACTACGCGTTCGCCGTGCTGTCGGTGGTGCTGACGTTCGCGGTCGGCCTCGGCCTCGCCGTCGCCCTCGACCACCCCGGGCTGCGGGGCCGGCGGGTCTACCGGTCGCTGCTCGTCGTGCCGTACGCGCTGCCGAGCTTCATGACCGCGCTCATCTGGGCCGGCCTCCTCAACGCCGAGTTCGGCGCGGTGAACCGGATGCTCGGCATGGACGTGGAGTGGCTGCGGGACCCGACCCTCGCCAAGGCGTCGGTGCTGCTCGTCAACACCTGGCTCGGCTTCCCGTACATGTTCCTCGTCTGCACCGGCGCGCTCCAGGCCATCCCGAACGAGCTCAGGGAGGCCGCGTACGTGGACGGGGCCACCGCGTGGACGGCCTTCCGGCGGGTGACGTTCCCGCTGCTGCTGATCAGCCTGGCGCCGCTGCTGATCGCCTCGTTCGCCTTCAACTTCAACAACTTCAACGTGATCTACCTGCTGAACCGGGGCGGCCCGCCGATCATCGGCGCCCAGACGCCGGCCGGGCACACCGACATCCTGATCAGCTACACGTACCGCCTCGCCTTCGAGGGCGGGCGGGGCGCCGACTTCGGGTTCGCCTCCGCCATCTCCATGCTGATCTTCGTGATGGTCGCGGCGATCTCGGCGATCAGCTTCCGCCGCACGAGGGCGCTGGAGGACCTGCGATGACGACCGTCGACGCGCCGGCCGCGGCGGCCGGGCGGGTGCAGCGAGCGGGCGAGCGGGCGGCCGTCGCCCGCACGGCGCGCGGCGGCACCGGCCGGTGGGCCAGGCGGGTCGGGTGGCGCCACCTCGTCGCCCTGGCGGCGGTGGCGTTCGCCCTGTTCCCGATCGTCTGGATCGTGTCGGCGTCGGTCAACCCGACCGGGAGCCTCACCAGCCAGCGGCTCGTCCCCGACCACCCGACGCTCGACAACTACCGCCGCCTGTTCGACGGCTCCATCCCGTACGGCAAGTGGTTCGTGAACTCGATGGTGATCGCCGGCGGCTCGGCCGTCGGCATCACCGTGCTGTCCGCCTCGGCCGCCTACGCCTTCTCCCGCATGCGCTTCCGGGGGCGACGGGGCGGCATCCTCACGATCCTGCTGGTGCAGATGTTCCCGCAGCTGCTGGCGTTTGTCGCCATCTTCGTGATCATGACGAACATCAAGGACGTGTTCCCGAGCATCGGCCTCGGCACGAGGGCCGGCCTGATGCTCGTCTACCTGGGCGGGGCGATGGGCGTGAACACCTGGCTCATGAAGGGCTTCTTCGACACGATCCCGATCGAGCTCGACGAGTCGGCCAAGGTCGACGGCGCCACCCACACCCAGGTGTTCGTGAAGATCATCCTGCCGCTGGTGGCGCCCATCCTCGCCGTCGTCGGCCTGCTCTCGTTCATCCTGCTGCTGAACGACTTCATCCTCGCCAGCGCCGTGCTCGGCCAGGGCGACCCGGACAACTTCACCCTGTCGGTCGGGCTGTTCCGGTTCCTGTCGGACCGGTTCAACGCCCGCTGGGGCCTGTTCGCGGCCGGGGCGCTGCTGGCCGGCGTCCCGGTGGTCGTGCTGTTCCAGTTCCTCCAGCGCTACATCGTCTCCGGGCTCACCCAGGGCGCGGTCAAGGGGTGACGGCCGGCCCGTCGCCCCTCGCCCTCCCCCACCACGACGGCTCGCCCCGGTACGTCGGCGCCGCCGCGCCGGCGCTGGGCGACCGGGTGCCGGTGCGGCTGTGGGTGCCGGACGGGGCCGGGGTGGACGAGGTGCACGTGCGGACCACCCCGGACGGCGAGGCGGCGTGGACGGCCGCCGTGGCCGCCGGGCGGGCGGCGGGCGGGGGGTGGTGGGCGGCCGACGTGGAGGTGGCCAACCCCGACACCCGGTACCGCTTCCTCGTCGCCGGCCCGGGCGGCCAGCGCTGGGTGACCGGCGACGGCACGCTCGGGGCCGACCCGACCGACGAGCACGACTTCCGCCTGGTGACGGCGCCGGCCCCGCCGTCGTGGCTGGCCGACGCCGTCGTCTACGAGGTGGTGCCCGACCGGTTCGCCTCGACCGGGGTGGCGGCGCGGGTGGGCTGGCCGTCGTGGGCGACGCCGGCGGCGTGGGACGACCCTGTCGTGCGGGGCGGCCGGGCCGCCATGGTGCAGCTGTTCGGGGGCGACCTGCCGGGGATCGAGGCCGACCTCGACCACGTCGCCGCGCTGGGCGCGGACACGCTGTACCTGACCCCGTTCTTCCCG
>DASWMK010000181.1 GCA_036399815.1 Acidimicrobiales bacterium | reverse complement strand
CCCGAGAGGGCCACCCGGCGTCCACGCCTCGGGCATGACCTCGTCGACCGTGGCGTCACCCGATAGGACCGGCTCGGCGGCGGCGGTCTCGACGCGCTCCTGCTCGTCCGGGTCCTTCGACACGGGGCCGGGAACCAGGGGCGCCGGTGGCACGGCGTGGAGGCCGGGCGAGACGACAGCAGGGCCGTGAGGGTCGGCCTGGCCGGCGTTGGTGGGCGGCAGGAAGGCGTCGGAGTCCGGCCCGGCGGCGTCGGGCTCGACGGCCGCGTCGCGGGACCAAGGGGCGCCGACACGGGGGAAGGGTCGGGCGGCGAGCGGGGCGGCGTCCGGCATGGTGCCGCCCTTCTCGACCGTGTAGCCGTGGCGCTCGAACCACCCGAGCTGGTCGGTCCGGTCGGTGTAGCCGACGCCGTCGGCGAACGAGACGCCCGCCGAGACGCCGGTGTAGCTGGGGTTCGGCGAACGCACCGTGTAGGTGGCCGCTGCCATCACTGCACCTTGATGTTGCGGAGGACGGCGGCAGCCGTGGTCGACTTGAGGGCCACAGCGACCGGCCCCATCTCGACCTCGCCCGTCTTCACCGCGCCTGCCCGCTCGAAGTCGGGGAGCCACGTCTGGACGATGGGCTGGCCGGTGACCGACACGCCGTGGAAGCCGTCGAGCCCGAGCCGGACGGCGTACAGGTCGGTGAGCCCGGTCGTCGACACGGTCGCGACGGTGCGCGTCTCGACCGGGATGATGGGGTCCGACGACCCGGCCTTTGACCGGAGGTCGACGAGCGGCCGGCCGCCGTACTGGCCGAACACCCGCCCGAAGGCGTCCTCGGACCGCTCGAAGAAGTCACCCCACAGGGCGATCACCTTGAACTTGGTGAGCGCCTTCCGGTTGCCGAAGATCACGACCGGGCCCTCGCCTTCGACGAGGTTCAGCCAGTCGTCGATCACGGCCATCTGCGCGATGGCCTCGGCCTTGGTGTCGATGCCGGTCCAGTCGGTCACGGCGTCCGGGTTGACCTCCGTCGAGGTCCCGGCGAGCGCCTTGTCGAGCCCGTCGAAGCTGTTCGGGTCGACCGCGGAGTCACCGACGATGGCGGCCTCGTGGAACAGCGTCCTGGCCGCCTTGATCTTCTGGCCCATCTGGAGCGCGACCTCCGCGCCCCGGGCGATCCCGGCGAGGACCCGGTCGATCTGGAACGCGCCGCCCAGCGGCTTGAGGTTGACGGTCACCTGCGTCTTGGTGACCTCCTGCGGCGTGTACTCCGCGTTGATGGCGCGGAAGCCGGCGGTCGGCTGCGTGACGAGCCGGTTGTAGCCGTAGGTCAGCGTCGACCCCCCGCCGGCCGGGCTCACCACGTCGTCGAAGGTGAGGGCGTCGAGCAGGAACGACGACTTGCGGAAGTCGTCGACCACCATCGTGTCGATGTCGCTCTGCGCGTTGAGCGCAGCCTGGGCGAGGGTCACGGGCATGGCTGGGCGTCTCCTTTAGGAGAGAGGGGGTCCTACGTGCGGTAGTGGGCCGCGACGGCGTCGGCGAGCGTGGCGGGCTTGCCACTCCCGCCGCCGTTGCGGGCGCCGCCGTCGCCGTCACCGGTGGGCCTCGGGGGGCTCCCGGCGGCGAGGTACGGCTTGTCCTTGAGGAGCTGGTCGAGCGCCGCCGTCACGGCGGCCCCGTCGACCTCCCCGTCGTCGTTCGCCTCGAACTCCGACAGGTCGAGCAGCCGGACGGCGTCGGCGGGGTCGGCGAACCTGCTGCCCGCCGCCGCCTTGATCTCCGACGTGACGACACGGGCCTTGAACCGTTCGCGCTCCTCGGCTCGGGCTGCCTGGTCGGCCTCCCGTCGGGCTTCCTCCAGGGCGCGCTCGGCCTCGGACTGGCCCGCTGTCCTGATCTCCTCGAGCTGCTGGCGGAACTGGTCGCGCTCGCGCTCGACGGCCTTCCGGCTGCGCTCCTCGGCTCGGGCCTTGGCCCGCTCAGCGTCGAGAGCGCGCTTTCCGCCCTCGTCGAGTCCAGGGGGGTAGTCGCCTTCGGCGCCCTTGTCGCCGGCCGGGGGTGCGTCGCCCTCCGGCTGGCCGCCGCCGGTGGCGGCACCGGTCGCGGCACCGGTGGCGGCAGTGCCGCCGTGGCCGCCGGCCCCGGCATCGCTCGGGAGCAGCGGGGACCATCCTCGGCCGGTGAGCACCATCGGGACGGACCCGTGGAAGCGGACTGCGGGGTCGGGGGTCGCGGGCATCACGCCTCGACTTTCCAGGGCAGGGCCGACAGGCATCACGCCTGACCGGCGGGGACATGAGGCGCCGGGGGCATCGCGCCCCTCGTGCGCTAGAGAACGACCTTCGGGCATCGCGCCCGGGGGCGTTCAGGCGGCGGCGTCGAAGCGGTGGCCGGACGCGTACAGGACGGGTCCCAGCTCGCCGTGGTCGACGACGCGGTAGACCTCCGACGGGTTGACGCCGGGGTCCGTCGCGGCTGCCAACAGGCCGGGTGAATCACTCACCTGGTCGGCGGGTGGCCGTTCGATCTTCGGGTCGGACTGGCCGACCAGCAGAGGCTCGGTCGTGCACTTGCACCGGTTGTGGATCGGTAGCAGCTCGCCCCGGTGGTAGATGCGGGTCGACGCCGACGCGCAGAGCGCGCAGTGCTTCCCGCTGCCGAGCACCCGGCGCCAGCCGCGCACAACGTCGTCGCGCTTCGCCCATTCGGCCGCCGTGGTACGGGCAGTAAGGGTGATGTCGGTCCGGACGGCGCTGGTGGCCCGGTCGAGTCCCCGGTCGAGGGCGTCGGAGAGAGAACCGCCGTGGCCGACGGCCTCGCGCGCCACGCTGAACGGCCGTCGGTAGACAACTGCGGGGTCAGCACCATTGCGGATGGCCCGACCGATGAGGTTCTCGGTTGGCAGGTCGATTGCGTTCCGACGGCTCGTCTCGGCGGCGATGTAGGACGCCAGGTACGCCCGGGTGATCGTCGCCGCCTGGAGCTGGCCGGCGAGCACCACAGGGACGACGGCGGCCGTCCAGCGGTCCTCGGTGCCTTCGCCGAGATCGTTCACCGTCGACCAGAGGCCAGCGACCGCCGCGACGATCCGACCGGCTGTCGTGTCAAGGGCCTGCCGGTACTGGTTCGTCGCCCGTCGTCCGGCCGGTGAGGTCACGGTCAACTACCCGCGGGGAGCGCGAGCGGACCCGGCAACGCGATGGCCGTGGGCGGCGCGAAGGCTGCTTGCTCGACCATGTCCCGCGTCCGCTCGACGCGCATTCGCTCGACCTGAGTCGGCGAGTACCCCAAGTCCTCCATGAGCTGCGCCCACGGCACGCCGAGCGACTGGCGCTTCGTGGCGGCGTCGGCCACGACGGACTCCACCCGCCGCTCGAAGTCCCGCCAGATCGTCTCGGCGCCGACGAAGCCGGACCGAGGGTCGTCTAGCACGGCGAACGCCAGACGCTCGACCTCCTCGTACGACTCGCCGAAGCTGCGCGCCTTCCGGCCCGCCTTGGCGGTCAGCGACGACTCCGCCGACAGGATGGACTCGCCCGACGGGAAGTCGCCCTTGAGGTAGAAGTAGTGGGGCGGCGTGGCCGACTGACTGGCGATGTGCTGCACGAGCATTTCCACGCCGACCACGAAATTCTGGAGGTCCGCGGCGTCGAAGTTGCCGAAGCGAGCTTCCGACTTCTTCGCCCACATGAGCCGGTCGAAGGCGACATTGAACGCCTCGACGGGCTGCCCCGTCTTCTCGTCCCTCGGGACCTCGAGCCCGGTCGCCCAGCGCTGGGGCCACGCAACGAACTCCGACGCGACGAGCATGTCGGCGATGAGCTTGTTCACGCCGTCCTGGAGGGGGATCACGTTCGCGATCTCCGACCGGCCGGGCTGCAACAGCCGCTCCCGGTTGCGGAGCGGGACGACGGGGACGACGCGGAGCGGATTCGGGAGCGGCCACGGCTCGCCGGCGACCTCACGAGGACGCCACGACGAGAAGGTCCCCACGCCAGCCGGGAGGACCAGGCCGGACGACATGGCACCGGCCGTGACCGACCCTTCGTACTTGTAGAGGCCGTCGGGCAGGTACAGCGTCGCCATCTCGTGGCCCGTCCAGTCGTCGAGCCACACCTTGAGGGCGGCGGCCCGCTCGCGGCGGGTGCCGGGGACCATCTCGACCACGACCTGAGCGGGGTCCTCGACGGTGATCTTCGGGGTGCGCTCATCCCTCGGGTTGTTCCAGACGATCAGCGCCGCTTCGGCCTTGAGGATGGCGGCCTGCTGGCCCAGGTGCGACTCGTCGTCGAGGGCGTTCGCCTGCCAGATTCGCCAGGCGTCCCGGTCGGCCTGCTCGTCGCCGAACCGGAAGCCCTCGACATGCAGCCGGTCCTCGACGGCATCGACGACGATCGGGCACCAGTTGTCCGCGAAGTCGTCGAACAGCCCGCCGAACGCGTTCCGGAACTTCTCGGACGAGAACAACAGCCGGTGACGGCCGTCGTAGTAGTCGTCGAGCCGCCGCAAGCCCTTCTGACGGTCGCGGAGCTTCTTCTCCAGCCGGCGCAGCCACCAGTCCGGCGTCCCGGGCTTCGACGCGTCGAGCATGTTCGATCCGTCGAGTTGGGCCACGGGGCGGGTTCCTCCCGGTAGGGCTACATGCTGCCGAAGGCGGCGAAGCCGTCGTCGCTGACCGCATCGCCGCGGAGCGTCAGACCGCTGGCGGCATCGAACAGCGCCGACATGCCGTCGACGCGCTTCCCGGACGACTGACGATTCGGCTTCGACGGTCGCATGAGGTCGGGGTTGTCGGTCGGTGACCGGGCTTCGAGCGAGTCGGCGTGCCAGCGGGCGACCGGGTTGCCGAAGTGCACCAGGCGCCGCTCGGCGATCCAGTCCATGACCGCCTTCATCGGCAGGGTCATGCCGCTGTACTGCTGGTTGACCTCGTACAGGTCGAGGCCGGTCCGCTTCTCGACCTCCTGGACGGCCGGGGCGCCGGACCAGGGGTCGTACGACCCGTCCACGATCTCGAAGCGGCCGGCGTCGGCCTCGATGTCGTCGTAGACCCGGTCGTAGTCGATCACGTCGCCCTCGGTGAGGGTGATCCAGCCGTCCTCGGCCCACACGGACACGAGCCCGCCGTTGTGCTTATCGAGCCTCGCGACGACCGTCTCGGGCAGCCAGAACCGCCACCAGGCGGCGACGGCGGGACGGTCGGCCAGCAGCTCGCCGGCATCGAACGGGAACAGCAGGCACCAGGCCGTCAGGTCGGAGCGGCCGGACAGGTCGAGGCCGGCCCAGCAGCGCCGGCCACGGAGCCGGGGAACGACCCACTCGGGGTACAGGGCGACCTCGCCCGCGCACTCGTCCCACTCGTGCAACGGCAGCAGCCGGGTCACCTGCGACACGCGCTGGTTGAGCCGGAACTGCCGGAACGCGTTCTCCTTCCGGGGGTCGGTCCTCGCGGCGTTCGCCTCCGCTCGCAGCGACCCCCACGAGAGGAACGACCCGAGCGCCGGGTTCGCCTCGGGCCATCGGGACTCGTCCCACGGATCGGCCTCGCGGGGGACCTTCCGCTGGTAGACGAACACCGTCGGGTCGCGCCCCGGGTCGGCGGCGATCTTCGCCATCTCGTCGGACTCGGCGGCGCAGAACGACGAGGGGTCGTTCGTCTCGGTCGTCAGCCCGACCATGAGCGCCTGGGGGCGGGTGCCGAGCGCCGTGTAGAGGGCGGTCCACAGGTCGCCCGACGCCTGGGCGACGATCTCGTCCACGACGACGCCGTGCGGGTTGTGGCCCAGCTCGCCGGCAGCGTCGGCCGTGATGACCTCGTAGTAGCTGCCCGACTTCTCGTCGAACAGGCGCCGCTCGTTCTTGTTGTACTCCAGGCGTCGGCGCAGCTCGGGCGAGTAGCGCGCCATCTGGAGGACGACCTGGCCGACCTTCCCGGCCTGCTTCGTGTCCTTCGCTGCGCCGTAGACCTCGGCGCCTACCTCGTCGTCGCCGATCAGCAGGTAGAGGACGATCCCGGCGGCCAACTCGGACTTGCCGTTCTTCCGAGCTAGCTCGATCCAGGCGATTCGGAAGCGCCGGACGTACGACTGCCACTCCTCCGACCAGACGACCTCGCCGAACAGGGGCCGGATGATGTCGTGCTCCTGCCAGGCGTCGAGCACGAACGCCCGTCGAGCCCACCGGCTCTTGGTGTGAACCAGCAGTTCGGCGAAGAAGTAGACGACCCGGTCGGCGCGGGGCTGGCAGTAGTGGGCTCCCCGCTTCGAGCAGGTGACGTTGCGGAGCGTGTAGCCGCAGACGGGGCCTCGACGGTCGGCCGGCGTGTTCGGCCGCCAGCGGTCGTCAGGTGAGCAGGTCGCTTCCCTTCTCGCCATCGCTGCCCACCTTGAGCTGGGACCGGTCCGAAGGGGTCAGCCCGAAGCGGGCGCCGTACCGGGACATGATCTCGGCGCAGTCCTTCCAGACGAAGAACCACGGGTTCTTCTCCAGGCGCTCCCCGGTGCGTTCGCCGTTGCGGTTGAACACCGGCGCCTCAACGATCTCCCCCTGCCGGTCCAGGTTCTCGGCGGCCCGCCGATGGCGCTCGACGGCGTCGCAGTAGGTGGCGAACGCCTCCACATCCCACGCCGTGAGCACTCGCTGTCGCTCGAGGTCGGGGGCGAGCGCCGACCACACGGCCAGCGCGCCCTCAGCGAGCCACGACGGCGCGGTGACCTCGCCGGCCGACGGAAGGGGCTCGTCGGTGTTCACCCGGTCCGACCGGTCGCCACGCACCAGGCGAAGCGCCGTCGGCGTCGGTGCGGGGCCGCGTGCGCCCATCCGGACCTCCCGTTGTGCGAAGTGCTCAGCCGTGCAGCTCGTCGTCCGGCCCGGCGAGCGGCATCCGCCTGGACGATCCGCTTAGTCGATGCTCCCGGGCCCGCCCGGAGCACTGGTCGACTCGCTCGACCGCTCGTCGAGCGCACGGGCGACCGCCAGGAACACGAGCCACGCCAGCACACCGACGACAGCGAACGCCACGGCGCTGCCCGGGGTGCCGTCGTCCGGATCGGCGTCCCTCCACGTGAAGTACGCGCCCAGCGCCCCGACCAGCAGAGCCAGCCACGCCACCTGCTCGAACTGCCGCGCCGCCGACCTGACCCGCTCGGGCGCCCTCATCCCGCTCCACTTCCCGCTCAACATGGCCGGGAGGGTAGCCCTGACCAGGACGCAACGTACAGGGCCGCTAGCGCCCGCTAGCCAGGCGCTAACCGCCGCCCGGTACGCGGGGTCCGAAAACGTGTCAGCGAGCGAAGATGCTGAACCAGCGGGTGTCGTCTGGATTTCGGCTACCGGGGCTACCCCACCCGTCGCTTGCTGGTGTTAGCGGTCAGGCGGCCGTCGGTGGATCGTCGTCTGTCCCGGGCGGGACAGGGTTCTCGGTCCGGGAGCGATGCCGTTCGGCGATCCGTGCCGTGACCTCGTCGGCGAGGGTGGGCTGGTCGGTGGCTGTCAGAGCCACGTCCACGTTGCGCCAGCTCACGGTGTGCTCGTCCCGAACGGTGTGACAGTGCCGTGATCGTCGAGCAGGTAGCCGGTGGCGGGTCCGGTCAGGGCTGCGGTCAGGGCTGCGGTCAGCCGCCGGCAGCTCTGGGCCATCTCCTCGCCGGTCATGCCGACGCCAGCAGCGATCTCGTACAGGGGGCTCGACGGTGATGCGGTCGGGGTCGTACAGCCCGAGGTCCTGCGACATGGCGGTCAGGTCAGCGAGGGCACGAGCCTGCCGGGTGCGGCGACGGTGGGCGATCACCTGGACGGCCACGGACGTGGCGCCTGCGACGAGGGCTGCGACGGCTAGGGCTAGCTCCATCGGCTGCTCCTTCGGACGCCCCATCGGTGGTCGACGAGCGCTGTCTTCTGCGAGTGGTGGAAGTGGCAGAGCGCCTGGTAGTTCTCGGGGGTGTCACCCGCCTCGGCCGGGTCGAACAGGTCGCGGCGCACGATGTGGTCGACCTCGGTCGCCCGGTCGGTGCAGCCACGCCGTTCGCATGTCGGATGCTCGGCGAGGTAGCGGGCCATGGACTGCCGGACCCGGTACGTGTAGCCACGCTCGGCGGGCGTCCCACGCTGCTGGTCACGGTGGCGACCCGCCTTCGAGAGGCAGGCAGGGCACTTGCCGTCCCGCTTCGACGCCTTGCCGCACCCGGGAGTCGTGCAGGTCGTCGGCTTGCGCCAAGGCACCGGCCCCGCCCTCCTGCCGACAGCACGACCGACTACGTCAAGTGTAGCCGACGTGGTGACAACAACGGCGTGACCTGCGCTCTCGCGGTGGGGACAACGTTGAGGGGTGGTGCCGGCCGCTCACGCCGATGGCCGTTCCATCACCGGCGGCTGCTCTTCCTCGACCGCCCGCCGGTCCCGAGCCAGCCGTCGTCGCCCTGGTTGGTGGCGGCGACGTGATCTTCCAGCCATCGGTCGACCAGCTCGGGGGGTGGCAGGTCGCCGCCATGCCGGGCCTTGTACCGGCGGCACCGTGAGCAGAGCGACGAGCGGGCCGAGTCGTTCCGGAGTCGGCAGTGCTCGCAGTCGGCGGCTAGGAAATTCCCACACCTCGCTTCGCCGTCAGTAACGGCGTTGTCTGTCGCGTCGCTAAAGGCGTTGCGGGAGCGTGACCTGCCCCGTGACATCGCTGCGGCGAGGGCCTGGGCGCCGGGATGATCGGCCGCCCGACGGACGACGTAGACGCCACAGTCGCGGCACCGCTCGCCCTTGGGGTCGTAGTAGGTCCGCTCGTGCTGGCAGTCGTTCATGCGGCCTCTCCCGAGCAGTCGTCGCGTTCGGGAGCGTCCTCATGAAGATCGCCGTAAGCCTCATGGGAACCGTGCCCGGGGTTCAGCCGTTCGACGGCGTCGGCGCCGTCGTGCAGCTGGTCGCGCCAGTCGTCTCGGGGAAGCGGGCGTCCCGCCCGGCGGGCGGCGATCACTTCGGCCGGGGCGTCCTGGCCGCCGTGCCGACGGCGGTAGATGTAGCAGGGCGGGCACCGTCCTGCCCGCGGCCGATGTGTCGCCTCCTGGCAGGCCGGGTTGGCGCAGATGCCGGCCGACGACTCGCGGCCCTTCGGAGCGGAGCCCGTGACTTCGTCCATCGCTCGCAGCGTCGACTGGATCGAACCGACCGCTTCGTCGAGACAGCGCGCGGCCGTCGACACCCGGGCGTCGACGAAGTCGCGCTGGTCGCGGCTTTCCTCGTTCGCGACCACGGCGGCGAAGGTGGGATCGGCGACGCCGCCGCCGGACACCGGAACGCTGTCGCCGCCGACGGGGTAGCCGTCGCGTTCGGGGCGCTGGTCGCTCCGTCGCAGGAAGCGGTCGAACTCGCCGGACCGGATGCGGCGAGCCATCAGCTCCAACCAGCCGGCGTACAGGTCTTGCTGCCGTGGAGAGGGAACGTGCCGCCTCATGCCACCTCCCGGAGATGTTCGGGGACCTCGCCCCACTCGGCGACCGACCACGGCCACACGCCGCCCCGGCTGAGAGCGACCGGCCAGACCCGTTCGTCGCGGGGCATCCGGAAGTGCGTGAGCAGCCATCGGTTCGGCTGGTCGGCGTCGCGCTTCAACGCCGTACCGAACTCGGCCCACCGGAGCCACACGGACGACCCGAACGGCCGGAGCACGCGAGTCGCCCCGTTGCTCCCAAGCGGCGCGTGGGTCTCGGCTATCACGGTGACGCCGAAGCGGGTCCGGACGCGGTCGATGGCGGCCGTCACCTTCCTCGCCTTGTCCTCGCCGCCGATGTCGCCATGCTCGGCGACGCCCGCGTACAGGCGGTACATCGGCCCGATGATGAGGAGGTCCGGCCGGTTGGCCGCTACCCGCTCGGTCAGCCAGTTGGCGCCCGACCGCTCCGTGATGTCGACACCGGCCGGGAGTGAACACACCCGCAGGCGGTCCGGGTCGAGGCGGGCGCCGCACTGGGTCCGCAGGGCCCGCAGGCGACGCCGGACTAGGCGCTCCCCGTTCTCGAGGTCGACCAAGAGGACACGCACGGGGTCCATCGCCTGACAGGTGAACGGCGAGATGCCGGCGGCGGCCTGCACGGCGATCTGGCGCAGCAGCGTCGACTTTCCGCCGCCCTCATCGGCGACGAGCAGCCAGCGATCCCGTCGTTCGAGAAGGCGGGGGATGATCCAGTCGTAGGCGTCGTCGCCTTCCAAGAAGGTGTCGATGTCCGGGTCGGGTAGTGCTCGGAGGGCCGGCCCCTCGGCTTCTTCGGTCAGGCGTCGGGCGAGGTCGAGCGCGCCGGCCAGGTCAAGGCGATCCGAGGTCGCCGCCTGCGACAGTTCCACCGCGGCGTGTTGGAGGCGGCGACGGCCGGCCGCCTCGATGAGGCGGTCGATGTAGTGGTCGGTCTGGCCCTCGTAGCACCCGTCGATGGCGAGGGTGGCGAGGGTGGCGATGGACAGCTTCGACGCCTGCGCAAGCGCGTCCGTGGGCACGCCCGGGTTGGACAGGATCGTGGCGAACAGTTCGGTGTGGCTCTTGCCGTCGAGGAAGCCGGCGAAGTCAGCGGGAGCGAGCCGGACGGCGATGTCGTCGGCGCGGTTCGGGTGGGTCAACAGGTAGCCGAGGACCTTCCGCTCGGCTGCCAGGTCGGTGAGGCGGTCCTGGCCGGTCACCCGACGTTGTCCTCGACCATGACGCCGCCGACGAACCGAGGGTGATCGCCACCGCGTCCTCGTCGACGGTCGCGTTCCGCGAACTCCTTGCCCTTCCGGAGCCAGTTCTTCCGGACGGCCTGCCAGTCGGCGAACCGCTCGCCGGTGCCCCGATAGTGGTCAAGCATCTTCTCGGTTTCGGCGTCGAGGTTGGCCGTGATGCCCTCCTTCGCCGCCCAAGCGCGGAGCTTGTCGGTCACCGGGAGGAGGTCGGGCGCTTCGGTCCTGCGCTTCCGCCGCGGCGAGTTTCCGGCTTCCGGGGCGCCGGCCACACCCATGACGGTTCCTTGAGGGTTAACTAACGGTTCGGGTGATCCCACCATCACCCCTGGGGTGTCCGTCAGTTCACCCCTGGGGTGAACTGACGAGCACCTCAGGGGTGAACGGAGTCGCTCGCCGGAGCGTGGCGCGCCGACGACCTCGTACACGTTGGACTGGCGGCCTCCACCGTCGGCGACCTGCTTCACGTGGCCTGCCGTGATGAGTCGCTTCACGAGCGTCTTGGCCCACCGTTCCGACACGTTCGCCTCACCGGCGACGGTGGCGTAGCTCGGCCAGGTGTGCCCGCACTCACTGCGGGCGTGCTCGGCCAGGACCATGAGGACCATGCGTTCGGCGCCCTTCGTCGGCGACGACGAAAGCACCCACGCAACGGCTTCGATGCTCATCCGTGCGCCTCCGCCAAGCCCTCGACTTCGGCCGCTTCTTCCTCTGCGGCGTCGATCACGTCACGGAGGGCAGCGTGGATCACGGCGAGGTCGGCGAACGGCGCCGAACGAGCCTCGTCCATGAGGCGCTTGGCCTCGCTGAGCTTGTGGACGAGGCTCACGCCGCTGGGTGGGTCTTCGTGCCGATCCGAGCAAGCTGGGCGACCGCCTTCTCGTCCTCGAGGACGCGGCGGCGCAGCTCGTAGATCGTTCCCGACGAACCGCAGCCTTGGCACGTCCACCGGACACCGTCGTCGTGGACGACGATCAGCGCATTGTGCGACCGGGCCGGGCAATGAGGGCACCGCGGCGCGGGGTAGAGGTCGTGGCTCTTGTCGAGCAGTCGGATGAGGTCCATCACGCCGAGGCGGCCGACAACGTCGGCGACGGCCTGCTCGGTGGGTGTCACGCTGCCGCCCGCCGCGTCGGTCATGCAGCCGTCGACTCCGAGGGCGGCGAACTCATGGCGTCCACGACGAGGGCGGCGGCCTTCGCTAGCGCCTCTGGGTCGGTGACGACGGGAGGCAACCCTTGCGCCGCCCGGCTCCGCTTGAGCAGGGCGCGGACCTCGTCGTCGGTCACGCCGCCTCGCTTCCGGGGAGCCTCTGCCGCAGCCGGTCGAGCACGGCGATGTATCTCAGCGCAGCGTCGGCGCGCGGCCGGACCCGTCCGTCCTCCCACCGCAGGAGGGATGTGTGGTGGACGGCGACGTCGCCTGCGAGGTCACGCGCACTCAACCCCAACGCCTCTCGCGTGCGCCGGCCCTCACCGCTTGCGAGGGCCCGACGGGCGCGGGCGAGGTCGTCGCTCCTGTTCGGTTCCTGCATCGGCCCTCACGATGGTCCGGCCATGTTTTCGGAGTCCGGATGCAGTAGCGGTGCGGATGTGCTGCTCGCCGCCGGCCGGGGTTTCGAGGTGGGGGAAAAGGGACCACCTCTGTGCGCCACTGCCGAGGGGCGGGCGCCAGACGACGACCTCCTCCGCGGCTCAGGTGACCTAGTTTGGTTCACCTGACCGAGCGGTCCGGCGTGGCCGCCGCCTTCCCCTCCTGGTAAACGTTTACCGGAATCTCGACCGTCCTTCTGGCTTTCCGTGCCGCGTTCTACGTCGAACGGGTGTCCGAATTCGCCCGACTTTCGGAGCGCTCCGAAAGTCGGACGTCGCCGGGTGCGGCCGTGCGAGCCCGGTATGCCCTCTGGCGGCAGGCCGACGAACAGAAGCGGGCGTCTGCGCGTCGGCCGTCCAGCGTCTCGCCGCAGGACGAACAGACGGGCGACCCTTCCCGTTCGTGCCGTCGGGCGGCTGCTCGGGCGCGGGCGACCATCGTCCGACACCGCGTCGAGCAGTAGACGGCGAGGAGGCCGTCGTGGCCGTGGCGGAGGTTGCCATGGGGGCGTACGAAGAACCGGCGCTCGCATCCCGGGCAGGAGCCTTCGGCCCACAAGCGGGGATGGCACAAGTCGCAGTACAGGCCGACGTGGTCACCCCGGGTCGGGCAATACCACCGGCGAAGGCCGGCGACCGTCCGTCCTTCGTAGTGGTCGTACTGCCAGTCCCGGCGGCCAGGCCAACACTCGGGGCAGAGACGGGGAACGTGGTCCGCGTTCGACAGCCGTTCTCTGCAAAGGCAAGGTCGACAGATCAGCCCCGACCGTCGGTGTTCCTCGCCCTTGAAGGGATCCCGCAGGAGGCCCGTGTTGAGCAGCACCCGGTACGCGGCGCCTCCGTTGAAGGCGTCGCCGCACTGGCCGCAGGCGTCGCCGAGGTTGGCGGATCGCTTCACGAGCTCCCGTCGGCGGTCAGCGGCGTCGGCAGCGCGGCCAGTTCGACGGAGGCCCGCCATTATCAGGTCGCTGGACGCTCGCCACTTCTGGTACTCGGGGTCCGCTTCGAGGGCCTCCCGACGCGCTACTGCCTCGGGCGAACGGTCGGCCGCGAAGGCGCGGGCTCGACAGCTGGCATTGCAGTACCGACGGTCGCGGCGGTGCCCGTCCGGCAGGCATGCTCCGCAGTGGCTACACGCCCTGTGGCCGTCTCGGTGGCACGACCCGCAGTGAGGATCGAAGTAGTCGTCCGGCCAACAGAGCTGCCCCTTCGGGCAGGCGGGGTTACGGCTCACGCTTCCCACCTTAGAACGCCACGCGTTAGTCGTAACGCTTCTCTCCACGTGGAGATCGGCGGAGCGGCCAGTGGTGACGGCAAGGAAACGTCAGTCGGAGCCGAGCCGCCCGGTCGCTCGCAGCCACGCCTCGACCGACGGCCAGAGCCACAGCTTCACGGTTCCGAAGGTGGCGACCGGGCGCGGGAAGCTGGTATGCCGCGTCGTCCAGCTGTAAACGACGCTCCGGCTTATGCCGACGCGGCTGGCGATCATCGCAGCGTCGACGAGGTCGGCGACATCGACCTTCTCACCCACGGCCGAGACGCTACGTGACGTAGGACAGGGACGCCGCGAACCCCCTTGTGCACGACCCGTCATGCACCGGTAGAGTCGCGGCCGGTTCGGCTTGATACGGACCAACCGACACGAGGAGGCAGGTCAAAACCGAAGCGGTCCGGCGTGGGGGCGCAACCCCACGCCGGACCTTTGTCGAACAACCACGGAGGCATTCGACAATGGGAGAGGGTAGTCCGACGCGCCCGACGGGCGACGAACGGGACAACGAACCGATGGCCGCGGTCACGGCCAACGAGGCGGCACGTGACGTGCTCGCCGTCCTCGTCCACCTCGGCGAGCAGTTGGCTGACCGGTACGGCGAGAGCGACGACAGCGCCGTCCACACCGTTGTGACGTGGGCGGCCGGCGCCCGCGCGATGCTCGCCGCCGAGGAGTACGGCAAGGACGAGGACAGCGTGACGCCGGTCCTCGTGACCGTCACCGGCGGTCGTGCCGACCAGCGGACGCTCGTGGAGCGGGCCGTCGCCAAGGCGCTCGTCATGGCCGGCACGACCAGTCCCTTCCGCGTGTCCGACGACGCGGCCCTCATGCTCGCCATTCGCAGGGAGGTCGCCGTCGTGAGCGGATGGGAGGCCGCGGTGGACACCGCCGTCGCGCAGGCCGCCATCGGCAAGCCGGCCAAGATGCCCGGTCCCGGTGGGCCGGACGGCGAGTGGGTCGAAACCGTCGACTACTCGGCCCACGTCCCGCTCGGGCAGGAGGCGTGGGAGACGCTGGAGCCGATGGGCGAAGTCCTCGCCACGGCTGGCGACGCCGAGCTGTCGCAGTACCGGGTCGTCCTCATGCGCTGGAAGGGGGCGCCGCTGCTCGTCCTCGTCGGACCCGACGGAGCGGTCATCTTCTGGCACGCGACGGAGGAGGAGGCGTTCGAGGTCTGGGTGGACTGCGTGCGGCGCGGGAAGTTCGTCAACCCGACCGCCGGTCCGGCCGCCGACGAGGTCACCAGCCGCCGCCTGAGCGTGCAGGAGCCCAGAGGATGATGACCGCCGACCACGGTGACTCAGAGCCGACGACACCCCCGGTGGATACACCCGACTTCACGACGGCGATCCGGATGATCGACGCCGTGGCCGGGTCGGCGCTCGGCGACACGCCCGTGCCGAAGGAGCCGGAGCCGTTGCTGCTCCGAGCGATCCGCCTCGCCATCGACGCCCTCAACGAGGACGGCGCCGACACCGAGGACGGCGACGGCCCGGACAAGAGGGGCCGGCTCATGGCCGCGGCGGTCCTCGGCATCGCGGACGCCTACATGGCGTGCTACGGCGACGACCCGCCGCCATCGACGCGGTACATCGCCGGCCTCGGTGCCGGCGCCAGCGTCATGGCCCGTCAGGAGCCGCCCAACTGGCCCGAGCCGTGGCGTGACCGCCTCCCCACAGCCCCCCGCCCCCCGGACGCCTGGTCCGGCGTCGGCCCGACTACGAAGCCCTACCCGCCGTTCGGCTTCGACCGGGCGAGCATCCCGAAGCCGTGGCGCCGTGCACGGGCCGCGCTCGTGCGCGAGGGCGACCAGCTCCTCGAGCGCAGCCGCCAAGGGGATTACGACGCCGCGCTCCGGCTCGTCGCCATCTACAACGCCAGCGCCGTCTCGGGCGGCGCCGCTGCGGTCACCACGGCAACGCTGTCAGAGATCGCAGCGGCGTTCCGGGACGACCTCTACGGCAGCGTTGCCGAGCACCTGCCGGCGCTGTGCGACGAAGGCGAGCCGCTGGCCGAGAAGGTCGCAGCGGCGTTCACCGATCTCGTGGCGGGTCGCTCGTTCGCGGAGGTCATGGCGGCGGCCGAGGTCGTGGAGGAGGCCGACCGGCGGCGCCGCGCCGAGTGGCGTCCGGACCAGGCCGTGCTCGACGCGCTGCGCCAGCGGGTCGAGGGCATCGTGCAGGACGGGCGGGCGCTCCTGCCCACGTTCCTGTCGTGGGCGCTGGCCGTCGGCGAGGCCCGGGACACCTTCACGTCGGTGTTCTCCGGGAACCTCCCCGATGGGGCGGACTGGCCGGTCGAGCTAGAGACGGAGATGTTCCGCGCCCTCGACGACCTCACCGGGGTGGTGCGGGAGGTCGTCGCCTACGACGCCGTCTACGCGGTAGGGCAAGACGAGTACGACACCCGGGCGGCGCTCGTGCAGGGCGTGATCGCCGAGAACTTCGGCGGTCCGGTCGCACCGGACGACCCGAACGACGTGGTTGGGGTGCTCAGCGGCGAAGCCCGGATGCGGCTGTGGAAGGCGACGTTGACCGGGCGCAGCCTCCTCGCCCTGCTGGCGGCGTGGGTGCAGCGCGAGGCGGCCCCGGCCGACACTTGCCTCAACCGGGGCCTCCGCCCGCTGGACGACGATTCGATGCGCCGCCTACTCGCCACGCTGGCGGCCGACCTCGACGTGAACAACGTGGTCTCGCTCATGCGAGGCGTCCTCGAATCGTTCCAGGCCGGGACCGTACTGGCGTGGCTGCCGACGACGGACGACTTGCGGGCGTGCGTCGGCGACCTGCTGCCCGCAGACGTGTCGGTCGTGCGCTGGCACGACGACGGCTACGTGCCCGTGGAGGCGTTGCCCGAGGAGGGCGGCCAGTGACCGCGACGCTGACGGCAGCGCCGCCCCGGTCCTGCACGTGCCCCGACGGCACCCCGAAGCAGGCGTTCCCGACCGAGCACCACGCCGAGATCGTCGCCCTCCGGATGCGCCTCGCCGACCACAAGGCCGGCCGCCAGCGCGGGCGCATCCACTGGTACCCCTGCGACGACCACGGCTGGCACGTCGGCCACTACGCCAAGAAGAAGCGCCGCGTCGCGCCGGACGACCTGCCGACGCTGGAAGCCCGGGTCGAACTGCTCCGGGCCGTCCTGCGGGCCGCTCGTGACGGCGTCCTATTCGGAAGGATGGAGGAGGCATCGTGACCACGACCAACCTGCCCGGCGCGCCGACCGACTACGACGGCCTCGGCCCGTCACCGCTGCCGGAGCACATCGACGCGGCCCGCCGCGTGCGGCCATCGGTACTCGCCCTGGCCGTCCACGCGGCAGAGGTCTACGCCGCCCTCGCCCGGGTCGAGCGACCGGCAGCCGCCCGGTACAACGCATGGGTGCGGGAGCGTGGGAGCGAGCCGGGGACGCTGCTCGACTACTTCGCCGCCATCGGGCACATGCCGTCGAGCGACCTGCTCGACGCCGTCGGCGCCTTCCTCCGCAGCGAGCCGGACGAAGAGGCCATCCTCAACTCGCTCGACCTGAGGGTGCGCCCGGGCGACGAGGACGCCGGGGCGATCGTGACGACCGTCCGAGCGGTGCGCGCCCTGCTCGCCGAGCACGGCGGGCGGCCATGACCGTCCTTGACCGGCCGGACACTGACTCCCTGCTCGGCGAGGCGACCGTCGCGGCGTACTACCAGCTCGCCGCCGACATCGGCCGGGGTCACGGACGGCTCCGTGATCGCTTCGACGAGGCGATGGCGGGCGACTTCCTGTCGTGACCGACTCCTACTAGCTCCCCCGGCCCCTCTCTCCGGCTGCCAACGGAGAGAGGGGCCGCCTCGCGACTCGGGTCAGGAGGTCACACTGCATCATCCCTGCGCCGGGGCTGTCCCTGATGTCCGAGTTTCGGATCAATCCGAAACTCGGTCGAAGTCGGACACGACGGCGGGCCGAAAGGTGCCGAGATTCTTCCCGACATCGGGAACGGTGTCCGGATAGTCCGAAGTTCCCGTCGTCGGGAACTCTCCGCGTTCCGACGTGAGCCGGAAGAAGTGGACGCTCAGTACCGCCAGCGGATTTCGACCCGATCAGGGTTGAACCGCGTGCGGGGCCGGTCGGCCCGGTGGAGGACGACGGCCTTCACGATGGTCCCGATCACGGACCGCTGCCGGTCAAGCGACATGTCCGGCCAAGCGGCCCGGAGCACCGCAGGATCGCCGATGGCCGACGCCGGACGCTTGGCGATCCGGGCGAGACGGGCTCGGCTCTCCACGAGCCGGGCATTGATGCGCTCGCTGGCCGCCACCCATCCGCGCTGGTCGATCTGGCCGTCGGCCCACATTCGGCCGAGGTCGTCCAGTCGGGCTTCGTCCTCACGGATCGAGGCGAGCACGGCCTCGTCCTCTCCCCCCGCCTCCGCACGGCGCACGGCGGCGACGAACTCGGGCGAGTCGAAGGCGGCCAGCACGAGATCCACGACCAGCTCCTCGAGCGAGTCGGCCAAGACCGAGACGCCGCCGCAGCCGCCGTGGCGCTCCTTCTTGCAGGCGTACGCACGCTTGTAGCCGGTGCGCTCGTGGCGAGGCGCTGCGGACAGAGGCGCCCCGCATTCGCCGCAGACCGACAGGCCGCCGGTCAGCAGGTAGGCGCGTCGGGGGTGGGTCCGTCTCCGTGACGGGTCGTTGAGGATGGCCGACACTGCCCGCCACGTCTCTTCCGGGAGGATCGCCGGCCATTCGGCCTGGCCGACCACGGTCCCGTGGTACTCGCGCAGGCCGGCGACACGAGGGCGGGTCAGCGTCGACTTGAGGCTCGTCGTGGACCACGGAACACCGGTCGAGGTCTGGACACCGGCGGCCGTCCAGTCGGCCGTGATGGCGTAGAGGGAGTCCCCGGCCAGCACGCGGCGGGCGGCCTCGCGGATGCGCTCGGCCTCGTCCTCCCGGATGGTGCGTCGGTCGTCGTTGAACCCGAAGGGCCGGTTCCCGCCTCCGCTCACCCGGCCGCGCTCGGCAAGTTCAAGCGCCTTCCTGCGCAGCCGCCGCGACTTGACCTCGGACTCCTGCCTCGCCATCGTCCCGACGATCCGTGCCATTGCCCGACCCTCGGGGACGGTGAGGTCGACAACACCAGCACTCACCGTAACGATGGCGCAGCCGGTGATGTCGACCAGGTCGATGAAGTCCTCCAGCTCCCGCGTGGAGCGGTGGAGCCGGTCGGGCGCCCACACGACGACGGCGTTCACGACGCCGTTCTTCACGTCGTCCATCATGCGGCAGTAGGCCGGCCGCGGCTTTCCTGAGTAGGCCGAGAGGTCGTTGTCGACGTAGACCTCGTGGAGCGTCCAGCCGCGGCGCTTGACTTCGGCCACGCAGTCCTTCTCCTGGCGGGCGACGCCGAGGCCCTCGCCTTCGGCATCCCGGCTGATCCGGCAGTAGACCGCGGCGCTCCGTTGCATGGTTGACATGGTACAGGTCAAACGTACCGTCGGGGGCGTTGACCATGATCTCCCAGACGTCGTCGTCGGCCAGGAGCGGCTCGAGCGGGCCGTACCCGGCGAGGTTGCGGTGGGCCCGCTCGGCGACGAGGTCGGGGTCGGCGACGGCGAAGGCCCGCAGGCCGCGCCGGTGGTCGGCGTCCCACCGGGCCACCTCCTCGTCCACCAGCGCCCGCAGCTTGGCCCGGCCGCTCGGGTCGCCCATGTCGAGGGAGATGTCCTTGGCCCGCGCCTGCACGGCCCGCTCGATCTCGACGAGCGGGGAGACGTCGTCCGCGCTCACCCCGACATCGCCTCCTCGCCGGCCCACCGCCCGAGCGACCCGGGCGCCACCCGGACCGGCTCGTCATCGTCCGCCGCGATCGCGGGGGTGACCCGGCGGAGGACGGCGTCGACGGCGGCCGCCGCCGACCTGGCCCACGCCGACGGCAGCGGAGCGGCGTCGCGCTGGAGCTCGTCCAGGCGGCGGACGTCGGGCAGGAACAGCGGGCCGGCGGTGGGCGGGGTGTCGCCGCCCAGGTCGGCGAGGGCCCGGGCCAGCTCGGCCCTTGCCCGCGGGCTCCTCGGGGCCCGGTTGACGACCGAGAGCACCCGGTCGGGCGACGCGCCCGCAGCGACCACTGCGGCGACGAGGGCGACGAGGTGCCGAAGGCCGGTGACGCCGGGGCGGCCGACGGCGACGACGGCGTCGGCCTCGCGCACGGCCGTCCTGGCCAGCAGGTTGCGCTCCTCGACCTCCATCGAGCCGCACTCGGCCTCGCCCTCGACGTCGCCGGTGGCGTCGGCCACGACCACGCCGTAGGCCCGGCGCAGCCCGTCGATCGCCGCGTCCACCGCCCGCGGGCGCAGCGCGGCCCAGTCCCGCTGACGGCGCAGGCCGAGCAGCAGCGAGTAGCCGCGGTCGGGCGCCTCGAAGGCGAGGTCCCGCACGGCCGACGGCGAGAGGCGGTCGGTGCGGTGGGCCTCCACCAGCTCCTGCACGCCGGGGACGACGTCGCCCGCGTCGTGGAGGACGGCCTGGTCGGCCCGGAGGGCGAGGTCGGCGAGGAGGACGCCGGCGTGGCGGACGTCGGCGGCCAGGCCCTGGGCGACGGCCATGGCCACGGTCGACGCGCCCGTGCCGCCGCTGCCGACGACGGTGACCAGGCGCCCCCGCCAGGCGGCCGGCTGGGGGTCGGCGCCCCGGCCCGGCGCGGGGACGGCGTCGGCGGCGCCGACCGGGCGGGCCTCGGCCTCGAGGGCGGCCAGCAGCTCGCCGCGGCCGAACCCCGGCGGGAGGACGGCGGCGGCGCCGAGGCCCCGCCAGTCGCGCGCCGTGCCGGCGTCGACGACGAGGACGACGGCGCCGGCCGAGCGAGCCGCGGCGACGAGGTCGCGGTCGAGCCCGGGCGTGGCCGCGTCGACCAGCAGCGCCGACCACGGCCGGCCGGACGCGAGCCGGGCCCGCACCTCCTCCTGCGACAGGCACTTCACGAACTCGACGGGCAGGGCGGCGGCCGTCGACCACCGGGCCACCGTCGTGAACCAGGCGGCGCGGGCCGGCGCCAGGCCGAGGACGACGAAGCGCTCGGCGGCCATCAGCCGTCCTCTCCGGGGCGGTAGTCGTCGATGGTCCCGGTGGCGCCCGACGCCGTCGTCGCCCGGACGACGGTGACCTCGCCGGCCCGCACGGCGTGGGTGACCCGGACGACGTCGTCGGGGTCCTCGAGGGCGAGGGTGAGCACGCGGGTGCTGGCCCCGATGGCCTGCTCGCCCTCGTCGTCGGCCAGCAGCAGCGCGCCCCGGACGACGACCATCGTGTGCGCCGCCCCGCCGGTGCCGTAGGTGGCGAGGACGTCGACCCGCTCGCCGGGGCGCAGGGTGCCGTTCACGGCCCGGTCGACGGGGACGGCGAAGGAGAGCTCGGCCGCCGGCGCCGGCGCGCCGCCCGGCGGGACGAGCGCGCCGGCCTGGACGAGCTCCCCGGCCGCGAGCGGGGCCAGGGTGACGGCGCCGACCACGGCGTCGGCCGACGTGAACGCCCGCCCGGCCACGCTGGCCGGCAGGTCCATCCGCCGCAGCTCCAGGTCGGCCGGCTCGACCCGGTGCCCGGCCGGGAGGTCGGCCGTGGCGACCGCGTACGAGGTCGACGGGCCGGCGGTGGCGTTCCCGTACGCCGCGAACGTGCCGACGGCGGCGACCGCCACGAGCAGGCCGCCGAGGACCGCCCGCCCACCGGGGAGGGCCCGCCGGCCCCTGATCGTCCTCCTCGTGCCGTTCCCGCCGGCGCGCGCCGTCCCGTCGCTTATGACGGCTTCCGCCGTCCGTGTGGTTCCCGCCACGGAGCGCACCCTTCCCCGGCCGCCTCTGGGGCCAAACTGATCGCGGACTGCAACTTCTCCCCGGTGTGGCCGGCCACGAAGGAGAACGAGAAATCACGATAACGCACGACGCGCCGGATCGGCGCGGCGCCGCGGCCGGTCAGCGCAGGTCGACGAGGAACACGTCCGAGACCCCGTTGCCGTCGCCGGCGACCAGGTCGCTCGCCCACGACGAGAACGCCACGACCCGGCCGGACGCGTCGAGCGACGGCGACACGCTGAGCCCGTCCGGGTCGCCGCCGGCCAGGTCGACGCTCACGCGCACCGTGCTCGCCGCCGGCACGTCCCGCACGAACACGTCGTCGGTGCGGTTGGCGTCCGCCCCGGCGAGGTCGGTCGCCTGGGAGTAGAAGGCGACGTAGCGGCCGGTGGCGCTCACCGACGCCGAGAAGCTGGGGCCGTCGGCCGGCCCGCCGGCGGCGTCGTCGCTGATCCGGGTCGTCGTGCCGGCGACCACGTCGCGCAGGAACACGTCGATCGCCCCGTTCGGGTCCGGCGCGACGAGGTCGGCGGCCGACGAGAAGAACGCCACGTAGCGACCGGTGGCGCTGAGCGAGGTGGCGAAGCTGTCGGCGCCGGCGTCGCCCCCGGCGGCGTCCACGCTCACCCGCGTGGTCGTCCCGGCCACGACGTCGCGGAGGAACACGTCCCACGCGCCGTTGGCGTCCCCGCCCACCAGGTCGGTGGCGAAGGACGTGAACGCCACGTGGCGGCCGTCGGCGCTCACCGTCGGGTCGTAGCTCGGGCCGTCGGCGTCCCCGCCGGCGACGTCGACGCTCACCCTCGTCGTCGTCCCGGCCACGAGGTCGCGGAGGAACACGTCGCCGGCGTGGTTGCCGTCGCCGGCCATGAGGTCCGAGGCGAGGGACGTGAAGGCGACGTAGCGGCCGTCGGCGCTGATCCACGGGAGGTCGCTGGCGCCGTTCGGCTCGCCGCCGGCGGTGTCGACGCTGACCCTGGTCGTCGTCCCGGCCGGCAGGTCCCGCACGAACACGTCGGAAGCGCCGTTCGTGTCGCTCGCCACCAGGTCCGACGCGTACGACGTGAACGCCACGCGCCGGCCGTCGGCGCTCACCGACGCGTCGACGCTGTCGTCGTTCGGGTCGCCGCCCCGCCGGTCGACGCTCACCCTCGTGGTCGTGCCCCGCCCGAGGTCGCGGAGGAACACGTCGGCGTGGCCCTGGCGGTCGCCCGGCACCAGGTCCGAGGCCCGGGAGGTGAACACGACGGCGCGGCCGTCGGCGCTCAGGCGGGGGTGCTCGCTGACCGCGTCCGCGTCGCCGCCCCGGAGGTCGAGGCTGACCCGCACGATCGGGCCGGTACCGCCGGCGGACGCGACCGCAGGGGCGAGCGCGAGGGACCAGGCGACCAGGGCGGCGGCGCGGCGGCTGCGGCGGTGACGGGACGGCGATCGGTCCACGGGGCCCCCAGTCGGCCCGGCATCCCCACCGGGCCTCGGGCGGACCGTAGACCGGGTCGGGCGGCGGCGCGCAGCCGGAGCGGGATCGATCGCGCCCGGGGACGGGCCTCACACCGGAGGGGTCGTCGGTCCGTGAAACGGTAAGAGATCGGTTGTAGCATCTCCGGCGATGGCTTCGAACCCCATCGTGTGGCTGAGCACGGCCGAGGCCGCCCACCGCCTGGGCATCACCTCGAGGACGCTCTACCGCTTCATCGACGAGGGCCAGCTGCCGGCCTACCGGTTCGGGCGGGTGATCCGGCTGAAGGAGTCCGAGGTCGACGAGTTCATCGAGTCGTGCCGCATCCAGCCAGGGACGCTCGAGCACCTGTACCCCGAGACGGTCGGGGGCCGGCCGGCCGAGCGGGTGCCCGGCGAGTAGCGGCTACAGCTCCTCGGCCGCCATCCGGGCGATGGCGACCGAGGCCTCGCGGGTGGCGTCCTCGTCGCCGGCGCCCTGGACGGTGACGTCGACGGTCAGCTCCCCGATGCCGACCAGCACGCCGCCGAGCCCCTCGGGCGCGTCCTCGTCGCTGTAGAAGAACAGCGCCTCGTCGCCGAGGTCCTCGACGGCCTCGCCGTCGACCCCGAGCGCGTTGCGCGACGACTCGGCCTTCTCGTCGAAGCGGCCGCCGGCCTCGATCCCGACCGTCACCCCGACCCCGCCCGACTCGGTGGCGTTGAACGCGCACACGGCCCGCCGCTCGTCGCCGATGTCGGCACCGGGCCCGAGGGTCAGGCCGGTCGCCTCGTTCACGGCGTCGGTGGGGACGAGCTCGCAGGCCGACGCCGGGACGGCGGCGTCGCCGGCCGCCGCGCTGGTCGAGGTCGCCTCGGTGGTGGCCGACGACGAGCTGGTCTCGCCGGCCGCGGTGCCGCCGTCGCCGCCGTCGCCGTCGCTGTCGCCGTCGCCGGAGCAGGCGGCGAGCGCGAGGGCGGCGACGAGGAGGGAGGCGGCGAGGCGGCGCGGCATCCCGAGGGACTGCCCGCCCCGCGGCCCGCTCACACGTCGTCGAGGACGGCGACCTCGGCGACGGCCGCGACGGGCACGTGGACGGGGGAGCGGGGGGCGCCGTCGGGCCGGACGGTGAGCAGGTCGACGCCCACGCCCACCAGGTCGCCCCTGACCGGCTCGCCCACGCCGGCGGCGACCACCGCCACCGCCGGCCGCTCGGCGGCCAGGCCGGCGAGCGCCACGGCCAGGGTGACGTCGACCGCAGGGGGCCGGTCCCCACCCGCCGGCCGGCCGCCGCCCGGCCCCGCCTCGGAGAACGTCGCCAGCGACCGGGCCGCCACCAGCACGACGCCGCCGGTGTCGGGGGCGACCACGACGAAGTCGGCGGCCACCGCCGTCACCCGGCCCCGGTGGCGGCGCCCCTCCCGGGTCCGCACCACCACGGTCGCCTCCCGCTCGGCCAGGTCGACGAGGGTACCGACCACGGTCGCGTCCTCGCCCGCCTGCTGGCGCAGCCACCGCTCCCTCGCCCTGGCCGACGCCGCCTCGGTGACCCGCGCCTCGGCCGCCCACCGCTCCAGCCGCTCCACGAACCCGGGGCCCGACCCGAGGCTCATCCCGCCACCACCATGGGCGGTGATCGTACGGACGGAAGTCCCACCGCGAGCGCGAGCGGCCCGGCTACCCTTTGCGCAACCGTTGCGATCGCCCGTGCCCACCACCTCCGCCAAGATCACCGTCCCCGGCAACCACCTCATGGTGGGCCTGCTCGGTCATCGAGACGAGCTCCTGCGACTCGTCGAGGCGGCCTTCGACGCCCACATCCTGGTGCGGGGCAACGAGATCACCGTCGAGGGGGACGACGCCGCCAAGGTGGCCCGGCTGTTCGAGGAGCTGGTCACCCTGCTCCAGTCCGGCCACGCCCTCGACCCGGCCAACGTGAACCGCACGATCGACATGGTGAAGGCCGACGAGCGGCCCTCCGAGGTGCTCACCGCCGAGGTGCTGCGGGCCGCCAAGGGGCGGACCGTCCGGCCCAAGTCGAGCGGGCAGAAGCGCTACGTCGACGCCATCCGGGACAACGTCATCACCTTCGGCCTCGGCCCGGCCGGCACCGGCAAGAGCTGGCTGGCCGTCGCCATGGCCGTCCAGGCCCTCCAGGCCCGCCAGGTCGACCGCATCATCCTCACCCGGCCGGCCGTGGAGGCCGGCGAGCGCCTCGGGTTCCTCCCCGGCGACCTCATGGCGAAGATCGACCCCTACCTGCGCCCCCTCTACGACGCCCTGCACGACATGGTCGGGACCGAGGGCGCCAGCCGGCTCATCGAGCGGGGGACCGTCGAGGTGGCGCCGCTCGCCTTCATGCGGGGCCGCACCCTGAACGGCAGCTTCATCATCCTCGACGAGGCCCAGAACACGACCCCCGAGCAGATGAAGATGTTCCTCACGAGGATCGGGTTCGGCTCGAAGGCCGTGGTCACCGGCGACACCACCCAGGTCGACGTCCCCGGCGGCCGCAGCGGGCTCGGCAACCTCGAGCGGGTCCTCACCGGCATCGACGGCCTCACGTTCGTGCACCTGACCAGCCGCGACGTGGTGCGCCACCACATCGTCCAACAGATCGTCGACGCCTACGAACGGGCGGGCGCGGCCGGCGCGGGCGGTGACCGCGGGTGACCCGCTCCACCCCGCCACCACGCCGCCGCCAGGGGCCCGACGAC
This sequence comes from Acidimicrobiales bacterium, assembly GCA_036399815.1. Taxonomy (NCBI): domain Bacteria; kingdom Bacillati; phylum Actinomycetota; class Acidimicrobiia; order Acidimicrobiales; species Acidimicrobiales bacterium. The sequence continues at coordinate 3,471 of DASWMK010000181.1, read as the reverse complement.
GGCACCCTGGAGGTCTTCGCCGCCGACGAGCAGGACGCCGAGCCCGTCGACCCCGGGCGCTGGAGCGACCTCGCCCGCGCCGTGCTCGAGGCCAAGGGCGTGCGGGGCGACGCCGAGCTGTCCCTCCTTTTCGTGGACGAGGCGACGATGGCCGGGCTGAACCAGCGGTTCATGGGGGAGGACGGGCCCACGGACGTGCTCGCCTTCCCGATCGACGAGGGCTGGAGCGAGCCCGGGCGGTGGCCCGACGCGGGCACGACCGGGCCCGACCGTGAGCCGCTCGAACCGGCCGACGCCCCGATCCTGCTCGGCGACGTCGTCATCTGCCCGGCCGTGGCCCGCCGCAACGCCGGCGAGCACGGGGTGACCTACGAGGACGAGCTGGCCCTGCTCGTCGTCCACGGCGTGCTCCACGTGCTCGGCCAGGACCACGCCGAGCCCGACGAGGCGGCCGCCATGCAGGCCGAGGAGAGCGACCTCCTGGCCCGCTTCCACCGGGGCGAGGGGGACGGGTGAGCGGCGCGGAGATCCTCGCCGTCGTCGCCGTCGTCGTCCTGCTCGGCGCGGCGATCGTGATGGCCCTGGCCGAGACCAGCCTCACCCACATCACCAGGGCCAAGGCGTCGTCCATGGAGGAGGAGGGGGTGCGGGGGGCGTCCACCCTGCGCCGCCTGCTCGACCACCCCGAGCGGGTGCTGAACCCGGTCCTCCTGCTCGTGCTGCTCTGCCACCTGGCCATCGCCACGGTCGTGGCCGTCGTGGTCGAGAACCGCTTCGGCGCCGGGTGGGTGGCGGTGGCCGCGCTGGCCGAGCTGCTCGTGATCTACGTGGTCGGCGAGGCCGCCCCGAAGACGTACGCGCTCCAGCACACGCCTCGCGCCGCGGCGGCCGTCGCACCCGTGGTCGGCGCCGTCGCCGGGTTCCCGCCCTTGCGGTGGCTGACCCGGCTGCTCATCGGCATCTCGAACGTCCTCCTCCCCGGCCGGGGCCGCTCGGCCGGGCCGACCGTCACCGAGGAGGAGCTGCTGGCCTTCGCCGACGTGGCCGCCGAGGCCGAGGTCATCGAGGACGAGGAGCGGGCGCTGATCGAGTCGATCATCGAGTTCGGCGACACCGTCGCCCGGGAGGTGATGGTCCCCCGGCCGGACATGATCAGCGTCGCCGCCTCGTTCAAGATCGCCGACGTGATGGAGGTCGTCATCCTCAACGGCTACAGCCGGCTGCCCGTGTACGGCGAGGGGATCGACGACATCGTCGGATTGGTGTACGCGAAGGACCTGATGCGGGCCGAACGGGACGGTCGGGGCGACCTCGAGGTGCGGGAGCTGCAGCGCCCGGCCCAGTTCGTGCCCGAGACCAAGCGGGTGGCCGAGCTGCTGAGGGAGATGCAGGCCGAGAAGTTCCACATGGCGATCGTCGTCGACGAGTACGGCGGCACGGCCGGCCTGGTCACCCTCGAGGACCTCATCGAGGAGCTGGTCGGCGAGATCGTCGACGAGTTCGACGTCGAGGACCCGCTGGTCGAGCCCCTCCCCGGCGGCGACGTGCGGGTCAACGCCCGCATGTCGATCGACGAGCTGAACGACCTGCTCCACTCCGAGCTGCCCGAGGGCGACTGGGACACGGTCGGCGGCCTCGTCTACAGCCTGCTCGGCCACGTGCCGGTCGAGGGCGAGACGGTCGAGGTCGACGGCCGCACCCTGCGGGCCGAGCGGGTGCAGGGCCGGCGGATCGGGCGGGTGCGGATCACGAAGGTGGCGTCACCGGCGTGAGGTCGGGGTTCGTCACGCTCGTCGGGCGACCCAACGTCGGCAAGTCGACGCTCCTCAACGCCATCCTCGGCACCAAGGTCACGATCGTCTCCGACAAGCCGCAGACGACGAGGACCCAGGTGCGCGGGGTGCTCGACCGGCCCGACGCCCAGATCGTGTTCGTCGACACGCCGGGCATCCACAAGCCGAAGACGGCGCTCGGCGAGCGCCTCAACGCCACGGCCGGCGACGCCCTGTCCGGCGTCGACGTCGTGTGCCTCGTCCTCGACGCCACCGCCCCGCTCGGGCCCGGCGACCGCTTCGTCGCCGGCCGGGTGCCCCAGGACGCCGTCGTGGTCGTCAACAAGGTCGACGCAGCGAAGCCGTCGGTCGTCCTCCGCCAGCTGGCCAAGGCGGCCGCCGAGCTCGACCTGTCGGAGTACTTCCCGGTGTCGGCCCGGACGGGGAAGGGGGTGGCGGCGCTGGTCGAGCACCTCGTCGCCCGGCTGCCCGACGGCCCGCGCTACTACCCGGAGGGGACGGTCACCGACGTGGCCGACGCCTTCTGGGTGGCCGAGCTCGTGCGGGAGCAGCTGCTGGCCGTCACCAGGGAGGAGCTGCCCCACTCGATCGCCACGCGGGTGACCGAGTGGGAGTGGCCCCGCATCCGGGTGGAGATCGCCGTGGAGCGGGAGTCGCAGAAGGGGATCGTGATCGGGCGGGGCGGGTCGGTGCTCAAGGCGGTCGGGTCGGCGGTGCGGGCCCAGCTGCCGCCGGGGGCCTACCTCGAGCTGTTCGTGAAGGTCGACAAGGACTGGCAGCGGCGCCCGGAGGCGCTCCAGCGGCTCGGCTACTGACGGGGGCCTGGGCGGGCGGGGCCGCTCGGGCCGCTCGGGCCGCCGGGTGGGGCGGGCACGTCGCCCCGCTGCCAGCGGGCGAACAGCACGCCGCCGAGGACGGCCGCCCACAGCGTGACCTCGGGGCCGTTGACCACCCCCCAGCCGGACGGCACCTCGGTGAGCCACGCCGCCCACGCCGCGCCGACGGTCATGGCGAGCGCCACGGCCACGGCCGGCCGGGGCGAGCGGGTGAGGACGAGCCCGGCGAAGAAGGCGAGCACGGACGCCGTGAACAGCGACGGCGCGTACGCGAGGAGCAGGGCCAGTGCGGGGACCAGCCCGGAGCCGCCGCTGCGGAACCGGCCCCACACCGGGGCCACGTGGCCGACGACGGCGGCCAGCCCGGTCCACAGCGCCACCGACTGCCAGGCGGTGAGCACCTGGGTCGACGCGAACGCGATGCGGGACGCCTCCGGCACCCGGTAGTTGCCGCCCGGCGCGACCCGGACGGTGACGTGCCAGGCGAGCGTGGCGACGGCGAGGGCGAGCGCGGCGTGGGTGGCGGCGACGACGGCGCCGTCGTTGGTCTGGCCGTCGGCCCGGATGGGGGCGCCCCGCAGCTGCGAGCGCAGGCGGCGGCGGGCGAGAAGGTAGGCGACGGGCAGCGAGCCGACGGCGTAGCCGAGCAGGATCAGCGGGCCCGAGACCAGCCCGACGGCCGTCACGCTGCGCACGGCCGGCGACGGTAGCGGCGCCGGCCGGGGGGCGACGGTGCCGGCCGGATGGGGCGCCTGCGGCGCCGGCGGTGGGCGAGGGTGCCGGCCGGGGTGGGCGCCGGCGGCTCGGGGCCGGGCTGGCGGCCGGGGGATCCCCCGGTTCAG
>DASWMK010000180.1 GCA_036399815.1 Acidimicrobiales bacterium | reverse complement strand
CCGGCAAGTCGACGTTGATGAACGTCCTGTTCGGCCTCTACCGGCCGGACGAGGGCGAGATCCTGCTCGACGGGAAGCCGGTCGCCTTCCAGAGCCCGGCGGACGCGATCAAGGCCGGGATCGGCATGGTGCACCAGCACTTCATGCTGGTCCCGGTCTTCTCCGTCACGGAGAACGTGATGCTCGGCGTCGAGCCCACCGGGCGGCTCGGCATCGTCGACCGCCGGGAGGCACGGCACCGCCTGGCCGACCTGTCGGAGCGCTACGGCCTGGCCGTCGACCCCGACGCCATGGTCGAGGACCTGCCGGTCGGCGTGCAGCAGCGGGTCGAGATCCTGAAGGCGCTCTACCGCGAGGCCGACTGCCTGATCCTCGACGAGCCCACGGCCGTGCTCACCCCGTCGGAGATCGACGAGCTCCAGGCCGTGGTCGAGACCCTGCGGACGAGCGGCCGGTCGATCGTCTTCATCAGCCACAAGCTGCGCGAGGTGCGGGCCTTCGCCGACCGCATCAGCGTGCTCCGCCGGGGCGAGGTCGTCGGCCACACCACCCCGGCCGAGAGCGACGAGCAGCAGCTGGCCACGATGATGGTCGGCCGCGAGGTGAAGCTGGTGGTCGACAAGCCGCCGGCGAAGCCCGGCGAGCCCATCCTCGAGGTCGAGGGCCTGGAGGTGGTCGACGAGCGCGGGCAGCGGGTCGTCGACGGCGTCAGCTTCGAGATCCGGGGCGGCGAGATCCTCGCCGTCGCCGGCGTGCAGGGCAACGGCCAGACCGAGCTGGTCGAGGCCATCACCGGGCTGCGGCCGCCGGCGGCCGGCACCGTGCGCCTCGACGGCGAGGACGTGACCGGCGCCCGGCCCGGCGCGCTGTTCGGGCGGGGGGTCGCCCACGTGCCCGAGGACCGCCAGCGCGACGGCCTCGTCGGCGGGTTCCCGGTGAAGGACAACCTCGTCCTCAACGTCTACAAGAGCGCGCCGTTCGCCAAGGGGGTGCGGGTCGACCGCAAGGCCATCCGCTCCTCGGCCGAGCGCCTCGTGGAGGACTTCGACATCCGCACGCCGTCGGTCGACGCCGCCGCCTCGACCCTGTCGGGCGGCAACCAGCAGAAGGTGATCGTGGCCCGGGAGTTCTCCCACGCCCGCCGCCTGCTGGTCGCCTCCCAGCCGACGAGGGGCCTCGACGTCGGCTCCATCCAGTACATCCACGCCCGCATCGTCGAGAAGCGCGACGACGGGGTCGCCGTGCTGATCGTGTCGTCCGAGCTGGACGAGGTGCTGGCCCTCGCCGACCGCATCGCGGTCATGTACCGGGGCCGCATCGTCAGCATCCTCGACCGCGGCGAGACCAACCGCGACGAGTGCGGCCTGCTGATGGCGGGGGCCAGCCGGCAGGACGCGGCCGCCGCCGCCCAGTCGGCCCCGGCGACCGCCGAGCCGGAGGTGGTGACGTGAGCACGGCTGCCGGCGCCCTCCAGCGGGGCGGGCGGCTGGCGTCCAACCTGCTGCTGCCGGTGCTCGCGCTGCTGACCGCGCTGGCCGTCGGCGCCGTCGTCATCATCTTCTCGGACCCGACCACGCTCGACTCGTGGCGCTCGTTCTTCGCCGACCCGGGCGAGGCCCTGAGCGGCTCGTGGCAGGTCGTCCACGACTCCTACCGGGCCCTGTTCGACAGCTCGCTCGGCAGCGTCCAGGGCCTCTCCGAGACGCTCACGGCGGCGACTCCGCTCATGCTGGCCGGCCTGTCCGTGGCGCTCGCCTTCCGGGCCGGCCTGTTCAACATCGGCGGCGAGGGCCAGATCATCGCCGGGTCCATCGCCGCCGGCTGGGTCGGGTTCACCTTCGACCTGCCCACGATCGTCCACCTCCCCCTCGCCCTCGTCGCCGGGTTCGTCGGCGGGGCGCTGTGGGGGGCGATCGCCGGGGTGCTCAAGGCCCGCACCGGGGCCCACGAGGTCATCACGACGATCATGCTCAACTTCATCGCCCTGCGGCTGCTCGACTACCTGCTGACGACGGAGTCGTTCCTGCGCCCCGGGCGGGCCGACCCGATCTCGAAGCAGGTGGCCGACACCGCCGAGCTGCCCCGCCTGTCGGACAACCCGATCTACCGGCTGCACCTCGGCTTCCTGATCGCGCTGGCGGCGGCGCTGTTCGTGTGGTGGCTGCTGTTCCGGTCGACGGTCGGGTTCCGCATGCGGGCCGTCGGCACCAACCCGAACGCCGCCCGCTACGCGGGGATGAGCGTCGGCGGCACGTGGGTGCTGTCCATGGCCCTCGCCGGCGGGCTGTGCGGGCTCGGCGGGACGGCCCAGCTGCTCGGCGTGGAGCACACCCTCACCGGCGGGTTCAGCGGCGTCGGGTTCGACGCCATCGCCCTCGCCCTGCTCGGGCGGTCCAACCCGCTCGGCGTCGTCGGCGCCGCCCTGCTGTTCGGGGTGCTGCGGGCCGGGTCGGTGGGCATGCAGGCGGCGACGTCGACCCCGGTCGACATCATCGTCGTCATCCAGGCGCTGATCATCGTGTTCGTCGCCGCGCCGTCGCTGATCCGGGCCGTCTACCGGATCAAGGCCGACCGAGTGGCGGGCGACCAGCGCTTCGCCACCGGCTGGGGGGCCTGATGACCACCGCCACCACCGCACCGGCCAAGGGCGCCGACCGCCGCCCGACCAAGGACGCCCCGACCACGCCGAAGCGCATGAGCCAGCGCCGGCGGGTGACGATCGGCGTGCTCCTCGTCGCCCTCGGCGGGGCGATGATCGTGCTGTTCGGCGCCGGCTCGGGGGCCGGGCAGGAGTCGACGTTCGGCCTGAACCCGCGTGACCCCGCCATCTCCATCCCCGACCTCACCGTGCCGAGCCGGGCCACCGGCTACGTGCTCGGGCTCGTGTGCGCGGCGATCGGCGGCGTGCAGCTGGCGAGGGGGTTCGGCCGCCGGGCCTACCTCGTGCTCGGCGTCGTCATCGTGCTGTTCGTGTTCGCGTTCCTCGCCTGGGCGGCCAGGGGCACGTCGTTCAGCCTCCTCGGCATGCTCGAGAGCACCGTGCTGCGGGCCACGCCGCTCACGCTCGGGGCGATGTCGGGCGTGCTGTGCGAGCGGGCCGGCGTGATCAACATCGCCATCGAGGGGATGATGCTGACCGCCGCCTTCACCGGCGCGCTGGTCGGCAGCGCGGCCGACAACCTGTACGTGGGCCTGGCCGGCGGGATCCTGATCGGCGCGCTGCTCGGGCTGGTGCTCGGCCTGCTGTCGATCCGCTACCGGGTCGACCAGATCGTCGGCGGCACCGTCCTCAACATCTTCGCCCTCGGCATCACGAGCTACCTGTCGGCGCGCGTGCTGACGGAGTACCAGGAGCTGAACAACCCGGGGGTGTTCGGCGGGATCAGCATCCCGCTGCTGTCGGACGTGCCCATCCTCGGGCCGCTGTTCTTCAGCGCCAACATCTTCGTGTACCTGATGCTGGCCCTCGTCGCCGTCATCACGTTCGCCCTGTACCGGACCCGCTGGGGGCTGCGGGTGCGGGCCGTCGGCGAGCACCCGCGGGCGGCCGACACGGTCGGCATCGACGTGCTGCGCACCCGCTACCGCAGCGTGGTCATGGGCGGCGCGGTGGCGGGGCTGGCCGGCTCGTTCTTCACGCTCGGCTCGGTCGGGCGCTTCGACGAGAACATGACCGCCGGCCGCGGGTTCATCGCCCTCGCCGCGCTGATCTTCGGCCGCTGGCACCCGGCCGGCGCGCTCGCCGCCGCCCTCGTGTTCGGCTTCGCCGAGTCGCTCCAGACCAAGCTCGCCATCCTCGACACGCCCATCCCGTCGGAGTTCCTGCTGATGGCGCCGTACCTGGTGACGATCCTCGTCGTCGCCGGCCTCGTCGGCCGGGCCCGGCCGCCCGCCGCCGACGGCATCCCCTACGAGAAGGGCTGAGCCGGTGGCCACCGACGTCGACTGGGGCTCGCTCCGCCAGGTGGCCCGCTCGGCCGCCAGCCGGGCCTACGTCCCCTACTCCCGCCTGTCGGTCGGCTGCGCCGCGCTGGTCGACGACGGCCGCGTGGTGGCCGGCTGCAACGTCGAGAACGCGTCCTACGGGCTGACCCTGTGCGCGGAGTGCGGGCTGGTGTCGGCGCTGCACGCGGGGGGCGGCGGCCGGCTGGTGGCGTTCACGTGCGTGGACGGCACCGGCCAGTTCCTCACCCCGTGCGGGCGCTGCCGCCAGCTGCTCCACGAGCACGGCGGTCCGCAGCTGCTGGTCGACGGCCCGGACGGCCCGACCACGCTCTCGGTCCTCCTGCCCGGCGCCTTCGGCCCCGAGGACCTGCCGGCCAAGTGAACGCCGTCGACGTCATCCGCGCCAAGCGGGACGGCGGCGCCCTGTCCGACGAGCAGATCCGCTGGTTCCTGCGGGCCTACACCGACGGCGAGGTGGCCGACGAGCAGGCCGCAGCGCTGCTGATGGCCGTCGTGTGGCGGGGGCTCGACCCGCGGGAGCTGGCGACGTGGACGGCGACGATGATCGAGTCCGGCGAGCGCCTCGACCTGTCCTCGGTCGGCCGGCCGACGGTCGACAAGCACTCGACCGGCGGCGTCGGCGACAAGGTGTCGCTCGTGCTCGCCCCGCTCGTCGCCGCCTGCGGCGCGGCCATGCCCCAGCTGTCGGGGCGGGGCCTCGGCCACACCGGCGGCACGCTCGACAAGCTCGAGGCCGTGCCCGGCTGGCGAGCCTCGCTCACCAACGAGGAGTTCCTCGGCGTGCTGCGCGACGTCGGCTGCGTGATCTGCGCGGCCGGGCCCGGGCTGGCGCCGGCCGACCGCAAGCTCTACGCCCTCCGCGACGTCACCGGGACCGTCGAGTCCATCCCGCTGATCGCCTCGTCGATCATGTCGAAGAAGATCGCCGAGGGCACCGAGTCGCTGGTGCTCGACGTGAAGGTCGGGACCGGCGCGTTCATGGCCGACGTCGACCGGGCCCGCCGGCTGGCCGAGACGATGGTCGAGCTCGGGCGGGCCCACGGCGTGCGGACGGTCGCGCTGCTCACCACCATGGACACGCCCCTCGGCCGCACCGCCGGCAACGGGCTCGAGGTGGCGGAGGCCGTCGAGTGCCTGCGGGGCGGCGGCCCGGCCGACCTGCGCGAGGTCACGGTCGCGCTGGCGGCCGAGATGCTGGCCCTGGCCGGCGTGGGCGGGCGGGACGAGGCCGAGGCGGCCCTCGACGACGGGTCGGCGTTCGACCGGTGGCTGGCCGTCATCCGGGCCCAGGGCGGCGACCCGGACGCGCCCCTCGCGGAGGCGCCCGAGCGCCACGTCGTCACCGCGCCGGCGAGCGGGTTCGTGCGCCGGCTGGACGCCAGGGCGGTCGGCGTGGCTGCGTGGCGGCTGGGCGCCGGCCGGGCCCGCAAGGAGGACCGGGTGAGCCCGGTGGCGGGCGCCGTCTGCCTCGCCAAGGAGGGCGACGCCGTCGAGGAGGGCCAGCCCGTGCTCGAGCTGCACGCCGAGGACCGGTCCCGCTTCGCGGCCGCCCTCGACGCCCTGGACGGCGGCCTCGAGGTCGGCCAGGAGCCGCCCGAGCCCCGCCCGCTGGTCCTCGACCGCATCGCCTGAAACCGTTCCGGTTTTCAAACCCGTTTCGAGAGGGTAAACAGGGGCCGGGCGAAGGGGCCTTCGTGGGTCGCGTTCGCCCACGCGACCCGTATGCCAGCACAGCGACTCGCCCGCCGACCCCCCGTCATCCGACCGGCCGGACCGCCCGTCGCCCGGCCCGTCGAGCCCGGGAAGACGTTCACGCGGGCCGGGATGAAGATCGGGCTGTCCCTCACCCTGCTCGCCAGCGTGGGGTTCACCGCCATCCACCTCGACGGCCGGGCCGTCGACGAGGGGCGCCAGGTCGCCGCCGTCCCCACCACCCAGGCCCCGCCGCCGCCCACCACCCCGTACCACGTGCGGGAGGGCGACACGCTGTCCTCGGTGGCGGTCCTGTACGGCGTCGACACCGAGCGGCTGGCCGAGGCCAACGAGCTGGCGCCGCCGTTCCTGCTCACCCCCGGCCAGGTGCTCGCCGTGCCGTCGACCTTCGCCGCCGGCACCCGGGTCGGCCTGCCGGCCGAGATCCGGGGCGACCCCGAGCGCCGGGCCCTCGTCCCCGTGTTCGTCCGCCAGGGGGCCGACTACGGCGTCCCGGCCGAGCTCCTCCAGGCCGTCGCCTGGCGGGAGTCGCAGTGGACGGTGTCGGCGAGGAGCCCGAAGGGCGCCGTCGGCCTGTGCCAGCTGATGCCGGGCACGTCGTCGTGGATCGCCGAGTCGCTCGTCGGCGCCCCGCTCGACCCGGCCAGGCCGGCCGACAACATCCAGATGGCGGCCGCCTACCTCCGCTGGCTGCTCGACCGCTACCACGGCGACCTGGCCACCACGCTGGCCGCCTACTACCAGGGCCACGGGTCGATCAACGGCGGGTGGTACGACGACACGGTGGCCTACGTCACCGACGTCCTGCACCTGCGGGCGCAGTTCGTCGGCTAGACCGGTCGGTCCATGAGCGACCGCCCCACCCTGGAGAGCATCCGCAGCGCGCCAAAGGTCCTCCTGCACGACCACCTGGACGGCGGCGTCCGCCCGCGGACGGTGGTGGAGCTGGCGAAGGAGACCGGGTACGACCGGCTCCCGACCGAGGACGTGGACGAGCTGGCCCGGTGGTTCACGGCGGGCGCCGACCGGGGCGACCTCACCCTGTACCTCGAGACGTTCAAGCACACCGTCGGCGTGATGCAGACGAAGGACGCGCTGGAGCGGGTGGCGGCCGAGTGCGCCGAGGACCTGGCCGACGACGGCGTCGTCTACGCGGAGGTGCGCTTCGCGCCCGAGCTGCACCTGGAGGGCGGGCTCACCCTCGACGAGGTCGTCGAGGCCGTGCTGGCCGGGTTCCAGGCGGGCAGCCGGGGCCGGCGCATCACGATCGGCACCCTGTGCACGGCCATGCGGACGGCGGCCAACTCCGGCGACATCGCCGAGCTCACCCTGCGCCACCGCGACGAGGGCGTCGTCGGGTTCGACATCGCCGGCGCCGAGGCCGGCCACCCGCCCACCCGCCACCTCGGCGCCTTCCAGAAGGTCGCCGGGGCCAACAGCCACATCACCATCCACGCCGGCGAGGCGTTCGGGCTGCCGTCCATCCACGAGGCCCTCCAGTTCTGCGGGGCCGAGCGGCTCGGGCACGGCGTGCGCATCGTCGACGACATCACGCGCACGCCCGACGGCGGCGTCCACCTCGGCCGGCTGGCCAGCTTCGTGCGCGACCGGCGGGTGCCGCTCGAGATGTGCCCGACGTCGAACGTGCACACCGGGGCGGCGCCGTCGATCGCCGAGCACCCGATCGGCCTGCTGGCCCGGCTGCGGTTCCGGGTGACGGTCAACACCGACAACCGGCTGATGAGCGGCGTCACCCTCAGCTCCGAGCTGGCGACCCTGGCCGACACGTTCGGCTACGGGTGGACGGACCTCGAGTGGTTCACGATCAACGCCATGAAGAGCGCGTTCTGGCCCTTCGACAAGAGGCTGCGCATCATCGACGAGCTGATCAAGCCGGGCTACGCGGCGCTGCGGGCCGCCGCCCTCGGCGCGTCCGGGCCGCCGGTCCCCGTCGCCTGACCGCCGCCTGCGCGGGCGTAATTCCCCGGCGCGCCGGGCCCGCCGTCGTCCACATTGTGCGCCGTGGAGGCGCTGTTGGAGGGGCTGCTGGCCGGCTACGGGATCGCCGTGCCGGTCGGCGCGGTGGCGGTGGTGATCGTGGGCGCCGCGGCCCGGCACGGGCGCCGGGCGGGGATGGCGGCGGGCGCCGGCGCGGCGACGGCGGACTTCGTGTACGCCACGGTGGCCGCCGCCGCGGGCACGGCGGCGGCGTCGGTGGTGGCGCCGGTCGAGCGGCCGGCCCGGCTCGTCGCCGGCGGCGTTTTAGTGGTGATCGCTCTGGCGATGGTCGCGCGACTCTGGCGGCGGCGCCCCTCGGTCGAGCGGGCCGTCGCTCCCCCGCCGGCCGGCCGCCTGTACGCCGGCGTCCTCGGCCTCACCCTGGCCAACCCCGTGACCCTCGTGTACTTCGCCTCGCTGATGGTCGGCCTGCCCGACGGCGTGCTCGACGGCTTCGCCGACCGGGTCGCGTTCGCGCTGGCCGCCGGCGCCGCGTCGCTGTCCTGGCAGTGGCTGCTCGCCGCAGCCGGCGGCCTGCTGCACGGCCGCCTCACCCCGACGATGGAGCGGGCCACCACCCTCGTCGGCTCGGCCACCGTCGCCACCCTCGGGCTGCGGATGGCCCTGCGCTGACGGGGGTAGCGGCCGGGCATGGTCGCCCAGTCCCGCCTCTACCGGACCGCCGTGCGCCTCGAGGACGCCGCCGCGCAGGACGGCCCGGTCGGCGTGCTGGCCGCGGCCGCCCGCCGCACCGTCACCGGCCCCCGGCGGCGGTCCGTGCTCGGCGGTCGGTGGCTCGGCCACGCCCTCCACCCGCTGCTGACCGACGTCCCCCTCGGCACGTGGATGAGCGCCTCGTTCCTCGACCTGGCCGGCGGCCGCGCCGCCCGCCCGGCGGCGCAGCGCCTCGTCGCCGCCGGGCTGGTCGCCTCGCTCCCGACGGTCGCCGCCGGCCTGTCCGACTGGACCGTGACCACGCGGGGCCAGCAGCGGGTCGGCGTCGTCCACGCCGCCGCCAACACCGCCGCCCTCGGGCTCTACGCCGCCTCGCTGGTCGCCCGCCGCCGCGGCCGCCACCCCGCCGGCGTCGGCCTCGGCCTGCTGGGCGCGACCGCGGCGAGCGTCGGCGGCTTCTTCGGCGGCCACCTCGCGCTGGCCACGGACGCGTCCGAGCGGGCCAGCAGGGACGCCGTCGGGCTCGCCCCTACGCCCCCTTCGGGTGCCACACCGTCTTCATCTCCATCAGCGCCGTGATGGCGTAGGGGGACTGGGCCCGGTCGCCGGTCCAGTCCCGCTCGGCCGGCGAGGCGGCTACGGTGCGCTTGACGTTGTCGGCGCCGGCGGCCTCGGCCTCGGCGGCGAGGGCCGGGTCGTCCACGCCGGTCAGGTCGACGGCGTCGACGTCGAGGTGGGCGGCCAGCCAGGGCACCAGCTCGGCGCGGTGGCCGGTGAGCACGTTGACGACGCCGCCGGGGAGGTCGGAGGTGGCCAGCACCTCGGACAGGGTGACGGCCGGCAGCGGCCACCGCTGCGAGGCCAGCAGCACGACCGTGTTGCCGGCGGTGACGGCGGGCGCCAGGCGGGACACGAGGGCGAGCAGCGGGCCCTCGTCCGGGCACACCACGCCGACGACGCCCATCGGCTCGGGGCTGGTGAAGTTCACGTACGGACCGGCCACCGGGTTGACCGTGCCGGCCACGTGGGCGACCTTGTCGGCCCAGCCGGCGTACCAGACCCAGCGGTCGATGGCGACGTCGACCTCGCGCTCGGCCGCCTTGCGCGACGCCCCGCCGGCCGCCACCTCCTCGACGAACTGGGCCCGCCGGCCCTCCATGACCTCGGCCACCCGGTACAGGATCTGGCCCCGGTTGAACGCCGTCCGCCCCGCCCAGCCGTCGTAGGCCTTGCGGGCGGCGACGACGGCGTCGCGCAGGTCCTTCCGGCTGGCCCGCACGACGTGGGCGGCGAGCGAGCCGTCGCCCGCCGTCACCGGGTACGAGCGCCCCGACTCGGAGCGGGGGAACTGGCCGCCGACGTAGAGCTTGTAGGTCTTGCGGACCGGCAGCCGGTCCTCGCCCCGGCTCACGCGTCGACCGCCACGCCGTCGTCGAGGACGAGGTAGGGCGACAGCCCGTGCAGGCCGCCCTCCCGCCCGAACCCGCTCTCCTGGTAGCCGCCGAACGGCGACGACGGGTCGAAGCGGTTGAACGTGTTCGTCCACACCACGCCGGCCCGCAACCGCTCGGCCATCCAGAGCGTGCGCGACCCCTTCTCGGTCCACACGCCGGCGGACAGGCCGTAGGGCGTGTTGTTGGCCTTCACGATCGCCTCGTCCGGCGTGCGGAACGTCAGCACCGACAGCACGGGCCCGAAGATCTCCTCGCGGGCGACGCGGTGGCTCTGGCTCACGTTGGTGAAGATCGTCGGCCGGAAGAACCAGCCCCGCTCGGGCAGCGGGCAGGCCGGCTGGTAGATCTCCGCGCCCTCGCTCACCCCGTGCTCGACCAGCTCGGTGATGCGGTCGAACTGGGCCTTGGAGTTGATGGCGCCGACGTCGGTGTTCTTGTCGAGCGGGTCGCCGACGCGGATGGTCGACAGGCGGTCGCGCAGGCGGGCGAGGAACGGCTCGGCGATGGACTCCTGCACGAGCAGCCGGGAGCCGGCGCAGCACACGTGGCCCTGGTTGAAGTAGATCCCGTCGACCACGCCCTCGACGGCCTGGTCGAGCGCGGCGTCGTCGAACACGATGTGGGCGGCCTTGCCGCCGAGCTCCAGCGTCACCCGCTTGCCGGAGCCGGCGATGGCCCGCTGGATGGCCTTGCCGACCTCGGTCGACCCGGTGAACGCGATCTTGTCGACGCCGGGGTGGCTCACGATCGCCGCGCCGGTCCGCCCCGCGCCGGTGACGATGTTGACGACGCCGGGCGGGAGGTCGGCCTCCTGGCACACCTCGGCCAGCAGCAGCGCGGTCAGCGGCGTGGTCTCCGCCGGCTTCAGCACGACGGTGTTGCCGGTCGCCAGGGCCGGGGCGATCTTCCACGCCGCCATCAGCAGCGGGAAGTTCCACGGGATGACCTGGCCGGCCACGCCGAGGGGCCGGGCCCGCCGGCCGGGGAAGGCGTAGCCCAGCTTGTCGGCCCAGCCCGCGTAGTAGAAGAAGTGGGCGGCGGCCATCGGGATGTCGAAGTCGCGCGACTCCTTGATGGGCTTGCCGCCGTCGATCGACTCGAGCACGGCGAACTCGCGCGCCCGCTCCTGGAGCTGGCGGGCGATGCGGTACAGGTACTTGGCCCGCTCCCGCCCGGGCAGGTCCCGCCAGCGCCGCTCCCAGGCGGTGCGGGCGGCGGCCACGGCGACGTCGACGTCCTCCTCGCCGGCCTCCGCGACGGCGCAGAGGCGCTCCTCGGTGGCCGGGTTGACGCTGTCGAACGTGCGGCCCGAGCGGGGCTCGACGAACTCGCCGTCGACGAACAGCCCGTACTCGTCGCGGATGTCTACGACGGCGGTCGACTCCGGCGCGGGCGCGTACTCGAGGGTGAACCCGTCGGCGAACGGCTGCAGGTCGCCCATCAGTCGATCGTGGTGTAGCGGGCGGCCGAGTAGCGCCCGGTCCGCTGGAACTGGATCTGGAGGATCACGTCGTTGAGGAGGCTCGAGGCCCCGATGCGGAAGCGGTCGGGGGTCAGCCAGGCCGGGCCGAGGGTCTCGGCGATGATCACGAGGTGCTGCCAGGCCTGCTTGGCGGTGCGGATGCCGCCGGCCACCTTCAGGCCGGCCTCCCGGCCCGTCTGCTCGGCGAAGTCGCGGATGGCCTCGGCCATGCAGAGGGCGACCGGGTGGGTGGCGGCGGGGCTGATCTTGCCCGTGCTGGTCTTGATCACGTCGGCCCCGGCCACGAGCGCCAGCATGCTCGCCTTGCGCACGGCGTCGTAGGACCCGAGCTCGCCGGTCTCGAGGATCACCTTGAGGTGGGCCGGGCCGCACGCCTCCTTCGAGGCGGCCACGTCGTCGAACACCTCGCGGTAGCGCCCGGAGAGGAACGCGTTGCGGTTCAGGACGATGTCGACCTCGTCGGCGCCGTCGGCCACCACCCGGCGGATCTCGTCGACGCGCAGGTCGATGGGCGACTGCCCGCTCGGGAAGGCGCCGGCCACGCTGGCCACCTTCACCCCGGTGCCGGCCAGCCGCTCCTTGGCGTGGCGGACGAGCGACGGGTACACGCACACGGCCGCCACCGACGGGATCGACGGGTCGAGCGGGTCGGGCCGCAGCGCCTTCGAGCACAGCCCGGTGACCTTGCCCGGCGTGTCCGCCCCCTCCAGGGTGGTGAGGTCCATGCACCGGATGGCGAGGTCGAGCGCGGCCAGCTTGGACGCCTTCTTGATCGACCGCCCGCCGAGGGCGGCCGCCCGCTTCTCCAGGCCGACGGCGTCGACCGGCGTGACCCGCACCGCCACCCCGTCGACGGCCGGCGCCGTCCACGGCGGCCCCCCGCCCGGCCGCTCCACCTCGGCCAGCACCGTGCTCACGACGGCGGCACGGGCCGCAGGCCCGACCCTTCCCCCGGCTCGCGAGCGGGTGGCAGCGCGGGGTGGGGCCCGGCCCGCCGGGACCGGGACGGGGCCCCCGCCGGACGGGACCCGTGAGTGCTCATGACGACGACCGTACTGCCTTGGGCAATGATGCGGGCCCGTGCGCTCCAAGGTCATCAACCACCCGCTCGTGGCCGACCGGCTGGTCCGCCTCCGGGACCGCGAGACGCCGATGGCCGCCTTCCGGGCCGCCCTCGACGACATCGCCGGGTTCCTCGTCTACGAGGCGCTCCGGTCGACGCCCACCACCCGGCTGTCGATCGAGACTCCCGTCGGGCCGGCGACCGGCATGGTCGTGGACCCGCCGCCGCTCGTCGTCCCCGTCCTCCGGGCCGGGCTCGGCATGCTGGCCGCGGCCATGCGGCTGCTGCCCGACGCCGAGGTCGGCTTCGTCGGCCTGAAGCGCAACGAGGCCACCCTCGAGCCCGACCCCTACGTCACCACCGTCCCCCCCGACCTCGCCGGCCGTCGGGTGCTCGTGCTCGACCCCATGCTGGCCACCGGCGGGTCGGCCGAGCACGCCTGCCGGCTGCTGGCCGACGCCGGCGCCGGCCTCCAGACCCTCGTCTGCGTGCTGACCGCGCCGGAGGGGCTGCTGCGGCTCGAGCGCAGCGGGCTGTCGGTCGAGGTGGTGACGGCGTCGATCGACCGGCACCTGGACGAGCGGGGCTTCATCGTCCCCGGCCTGGGCGACGCCGGCGACCGCCAGTTCGGCGTGGCCTGACCGTCCGCTACGGCTGCTCCGGGTGGTGGCGGAGCACGCAGAACTCGTTCCCCTCGGGGTCGGCCATCACGACCCAGGGCACGTCGCTCCCCTGCCCGATGTCGGCCCTCGTGGCGCCGAGGCCCAGCAGCCGCTCGACCTCCGCGTCCCGGTCGTCGGGGTTGAGGTCGACGTGGACCCGGTTCTTGCCGGCCTTCGCCTCCGGGACCCGCACGAACACCATGCCGGGGAAGCTGGTCTCGTCCCTGGCGATGGCGACCTCGTCGCCGTCCTCGTCCTGGAACACGACCTGCCAGCCCATGACCTCGGCCCAGAACCGGGCGAGGGCCGACGGGTCGGCGCTGTCGAAGGTGACGCAGAACCACTTCAGGGGCATCAGCCGATGCTAAGCGCCGCCGCCGTCGCAGCCCGCAGCCGGGCCAGGGTGGCAGCCGCCTCCCGGCGGGCGGCGCCGTACCCGCCGTCGCCGTCGGGCACCGGCACGACCACCTCGAAGTAGACCTTCAGCTTCGGCTCGGTGCCGCTCGGGCGGACGATGACCCGGCCCCCGCCGGCCAGGGTGAGCACGACCCCGTCGGCCGGGGGGAGCCGGCGGCCCTCGCGCAGGTCCTCCACCTCCTCGACCCGGTCGTCGCCGATCGCCGCCGGCGGGGCGTCGGCCAGCCGGTCGACCACCTCGCCCCGGCGGGCGATGCCGTCCAGGCCGGGGAAGCGCACCGACCACTGGTCGGTGGCGTGGAGGCCGAAGCGGCGGGCGATGGCGGCCAGCCGATCCACGACCGTCTCGCCCCTGGCCGCCAGCCACGACGACAGCTCGGCCATGGCGAGCGCGGCGGTGAGCCCGTCCTTGTCCCTGACGAGGTCGCCGACGGCGTAGCCGAGGGCCTCCTCGTAGCCGAACACGAAGCGCAGGGACGGGTCGTCGATCGCCGGCCGGACGATCCACTTGAACCCCGTCAACGTCTCCACGTGGCGCACGCCGGCGGCCGCCGCCATGCGGCCGAGGAGCCGGGACGACACCAGGCTGCTGGCCACCAGCCGGTCGCCCGACGGGTCGCCCTCGGCCAGCAGGTAGTCGCCGAGCAGCCAGCCGACCTCGTCGCCCCGCAGCACCCGCCAGCCGCCCGCCTCGGCGGGGTCGGGGACGGCGACGGCCAGCCGGTCGGCGTCGGGGTCGTTGGCCAGCACGAGGTCGGCGCCCGTCTCCTTCGCCAGGGCGAGCACGAGGTCGAGGGCGCCGGGCTCCTCCGGGTTGGGGAAGGCGACGGTCGGGAAGTCGGGGTCGGGCGCCGCCTGCTCGGCGACGACGGCCGGCGCGGCGAAGCCGGCCCGCTCCAGGAGGGCGGCCAGCGCCGCGCCGCCGACGCCGTGCAGCGGGGTGGCGGCGATGCGGGCCGAGCGGGCCTCCGGGTGGGGGGTGACGCCGGCGGCGGCGGCCAGGTACGCCTCCAGCACCTCGTCGCCGAGCAGCTCGATGCGGGGGTCGAGCGGCGGGGCGAGGGGCACCGAGGCCAGCGGGCCGACGGCGTCGATGGCGGCGGAGATGTCCCGGTCGGCGGGCGGCACGATCTGGGCGCCGTCGCCCAGGTACACCTTGTAGCCGTTGTCGGCCGGGGGGTTGTGGCTGGCGGTGACCATCACGCCGGCGCCGGTGCCGAGGTGGCGCACGGCGAAGGCCAGCACCGGGGTGGGCAGGGGCCCGGGCAGGACGAGGGCGCGGATGCCGGCCCCGGCCATCACCGCGGCGGTGTCCGCCGCGAACGCATCGGACTTGTGGCGGGCGTCGTAGCCGACGACGACGCCGGCGCCCGCCGCCTGCGGGTCCCGCTCGAGCAGGTAGGCGGCCAGGCCGGCGGCGGCCCGGCGGACGAGCGCCCGGTTCATGCGGTTGGGCCCCGCGCCCAGCGCGCCCCGCAGGCCGGCGGTGCCGAACTCCAGCCGGGCCCCGAACCGCTCCCGCAACCCGTCGCCGTCCCCGGCGGCCAGCACCGCCTCGAGCTCGGCCCGCGTGTCCGGGTCGGGGTCCTCGGCCAGCCAGGCCCGGGCGGCCGCCTCCAGGTCGTCGGTCACCGCCCGAGCGTAGGGGCGGTACGAAGGAGGGGTGAGCGTGCTGGAGGAGGTGCGGGGGCGGTGCGCGGAGGTCGCCGGCCGGGGGCGGTTCGTGCGGGTGGTCGACGAGCGGGTGCCGGGGTACGCGGCGTCGCTGCCGGACGAGGCCGGGCGGGCGGTGGCCGACCCGCTGTTCCACGACGCCGGGTCGCCGGAGGCGACGGTGGCGTTCGTCCTCGTCTTCGGCAGCGTCGCCTTCGGCTCGGGCTGGTTCCCGCACCTGCGCAAGCTGCCGGGGCGGTCCGGCACGCTCACCGTCGCCACCCGGCTGCGGGCCTGGTTCGACGCCGAGGGGCCGCCCGCGGCCGAGCGGCTCACCTTGCTCGACCGGGACGACCTCGCGACCATCCTCGACCAGCCGGCCGACGGGCCGGCCGGGGAGCTCATGGGCCTCTACGCGCTGGCCCTGCGCGACCTCGGCGCCCACCTGCTCGACCGCCACGGCGGGCGCTTCGACGGCCCGGCGGGGGCGGCCGGCGACTCGGCCGCCGCGCTGGTGGAGGACCTGACCGCCATGCCGCTCTACCGCGACGTCTGGCGGGGGGTGCCGTTCCTGAAGCGGGCCCAGCTGACGGCGGCCGACCTGGCCATCGCCACCGGCCACCGCTTCGCCGACCTCGACCGGCTCACCCTCTTCGCCGACAACCTCGTGCCCCACGTGCTCCGCCTCGACGGGGTGCTCGCCTACGACCCCGGCCTGGTGGCGAGGATCGAGGCCGGCGACCTCCTCGCCGCCGGATCGGAGGAGGAGGTCGAGATCCGGGCCGCGGCCGTCACCGCCGTCGAGCGCATCGTCGACGCCCTCCACGCCGCCGGGCGCCCGGGGACGGCGGCCACCGTCGACCACCTGCTCTGGCGCCGGGGCCAGGGGGCGACCTACAAGGCCGTCCCCCGCCACCGCTGCCGCACGACCAGCTACTGACGGCCGCGGCCAGGTCGGCTCCGGGGACGCGGCTGGGTACGGTGCCCGGCATGTCCGGATGGGTCGATCTCCGGTCCGACACGGTCACCCGCCCCACCCCGGCGATGCGGCGGGCCATGGCCGACGCCGAGGTGGGCGACGACGGCTACGGGGAGGACCCGACCGTCCGCCGCCTCGAGGAGGAGCTGGCCGCCCGGGTCGGCAAGGACGCCGGTCTGCTGGTGCCGTCGGGGACGATGGGCAACCAGGTGGCCATGCGCCTGCTGGCGCCGCCCGGCAGCGTCGCCGTCGCCGGCCGCCGCCAGCACGTCGTGCTGAACGAGCGGGGCGCGACGGCCCGCAACGGCGGGGTGCAGATCGTGACCGTCGACGACGAGGGCGGCGTGGACCCGGCCGACGTGGGCGCCGCGCTCGAGGAGGCGGCGTACTTCCACCTCCGGCCCTCGCTCGTGTGCATCGAGGACACCCACATGTTCGCCGGGGGGCTGCCCTGGGAGCTGGACGACGTCGCCGCGGTGGCCGCCTTCGGCGTGCCCGTGCACGTCGACGGCGCCCGCCTGTTCAACGCGGAGGTGGCGACGGGCGTGCCGGCGGCGGCCGTCGCCGCGCACGCGTCGACCGTGTCCTGCTGCCTCTCGAAGGGGCTCGGCGCCCCGGTCGGGTCCGTCCTGGCCGGTGACGCCGACGTCATGGCCGAGGCCAGGGACGAGCGGCGCCGGCTGGGCGGCGGCATGCGCCAGGCCGGCGTGTTCGCAGCCGCCGGGCTGGTCGCCCTGCGGACGATGGTCGACCGCCTCGCCGAGGACCACGAGCGGGCCAGGCGCCTGGCCGAGGCCGTGGCCGAGCGGTGGCCGGGGTGCGGGCTCGACCCCGCCGCCGTGCGCACCAACGTGGTCGTGTGGCGCCACCCGGACCCGGCCGCCGTCGTCGACCACCTGGAGTCCGAGGGGGTCAGGGCCAGGACCGTCGCCCCCGGCACCCTGCGCTTCGTGACCCACCACGAGGTCGACGACGAGGGGGTCGACCGGGCGGTCAAGGCGCTGGCGTCGGCCCCCTGAGCGCGCCGATTGCCGCCGGCGGTGGCCGGGTACGGGTGTCCGTGATGTCCGAGGCGGGGGGCAACGCGCCGCGCGGGCCGTTCGTGGGCCGGTCGGTCGAGATGGCGCGCGTCCTCGCCGTGCTCGACCGGGCCGGCGACGG
>DASWMK010000179.1 GCA_036399815.1 Acidimicrobiales bacterium | reverse complement strand
GCCAGCAGCCGGCGGACGACCGGCGACAGCACCTTCGACAGCGCGCCGCCACCGCCGCCGCCGTCGCCCGACGGCGCGGGGGCCGGGGCCTCCTGGTGCGGGTACGGCTCGTCCGTCTCCTGGCGGGGCGCGGCCTCGGGCGACGCCCGGTCGGCGTCGATCTCCACCGAGCCGGCCGTCGACGCCGACTCGGCGCCGGCCGCGTCCTCCTGCGCGGTCGGCGACCCGCCGACCCCGGTGTCGGGCTCGCCCTCGCTGGCGCCGGCGGCCTCGAGGGCCCGGTCGCCCTCGGCCTGCACGGCCTCGGTGCCCGCGCCCTGCCCGTTGCCGGACACGTCGCCCGGCTCCTGGCGCGGGGGCTTCTCGGTGACGGCCTCCTCGGCCTCGGCGCCGCCCTGGGCCTCCTCGCCGCCCTGGGCCTCCTCGCCGCCCCCGCCCCCGCCGCCGCCGGGCGGTGCGTCGGAGATGACGGCCAGCCTGGTGCCGACGTCGACGGTCTCGCCCTCCTGGACGAGGATCTCGGCCAGGAACCCGCCGGCGGGCGAGGGCACCTCGGAGTCCACCTTGTCGGTGGACACCTCGAACAGGACCTCGTCCTCGGCCACCTGGTCACCGACCTGCTTGAACCACTTGGTGATGGTCCCCTCGGTGACCGTCTCGCCCAGCTGGGGCATGGTGATGTCGGCCATCAGCCGTGCAGTCCTCTCCCGGTCAGGGCCATGACGGCCTCGCCGTACGATTCCGAAAGGCTCGGATGGGGCTGGATGAACTGGGAGATCTCCTCGGGCGTCGCCTCCCAGTTGACGGCGGCGTAGCCCTGGCCCAGCTGCTCGGTGACCCACGGGCCCACCATGTGGACGCCGACGAGGCGGCCGGCGGTGCCGTCGGGCCGCTTCTCGGCGATCACCTTCACGAGGCCGTCGGCCTCGCCCACGATCAGCGCCCGCCCGTTGCCGACGAAGTGGTAGCTCGACGTGACGACGTCCAGCCCGGCCTCGCGGGCGGCGTCCTCGGACATGCCGGCGAAGGCCACCTCCGGGTGGCAGTAGATGCACCACGGCACCCGGCCGTACTCCACCGGCACGGCGTCCTCGCCGAGGATGTCCCGGATCACGAGGATCCCCTCGGCGAAGCCCACGTGGGCGAGCTGCGGGGTGGCGATCAGGTCGCCGATGGCGTAGACGCCGGGCTCGGGCGTGCGGCAGTGGTCGTCGACGACCACGAACCCCCGCTGGTCGACGTCCACCGCCGTGCCGTCGAGGCCGAGGCCCTCGGACAGCGGCCGGCGGCCGACCGACACGACGACGGCGTCGACCTTGATCGACTCGCCCTCGCCGAAGCGGACCGTGGTGCCGCCGTCCGGGTCGGGGTCGTGGCCGGTCACCATCACGCCGGTGCGGACCTCGATCCCCCGGCGCTTGAACGCCTTGAGCACGACCTTCACCACGTCGGCGTCGCAGCCGGGGAGGATCTTCGGCAGCGCCTCGAGGATCGTCACCTGCGTGCCGAGGTCGGCCATCATCGAGGCGAACTCGCAGCCGATGGCGCCGCCGCCGATGACGACGGCGGAGGACGGCAGCGAGCGCAGGGCGAGCACCTCGTCCGAGGTCATGACGGTGCGCCCGTCGACCTCGAAGCCGGGGATCGTGCGCGGCACCGAGCCGGTGGCCAGGATGACCGCGTCGCCGGTGAGCTCCACGTCGCCCGACTCGCCGCCGGTGACCCGCACGGTGCGGCCGGCGTGCAGGCTGCCGGTGCCGTTGTAGATCGTGACCTTGCGCCGCTTCAGCAGCCCGGACAGGCCCTTCCACAGCTGGTCGACGACCTTCTGCTTGCGGTCCTGGCTGACCGAGAAGTCGAGCCCCGGCTGCTCGGCCTGGACGCCGAACTCCTTGGCGCCGGCGACGGTGCGGAACACCGTGGCCGTCTCGAGGAACTCCTTGGCGGGGATGCACCCGCGGTGGAGGCAGGTGCCCCCGACCTTCTCCTTCTCGATCACGGCGATGCGCAGGCCCGCCGCTCCGCCGTACAGAGCGGCGGCATAGCCGCCGGGACCTCCGCCGATGATCACGACGTCGAAGTGCTCGGCCGTGGGAACCACCTCCTGGGACGGTGCGCGCGGTCAGGCTACCGGCCCGGCGCGACACCCGAGAAGGCCCGGCGGGCGCTACTCGTCGTCCTGGTTCGAGCCCTCGTCCTGGCCCTGGATCTCCTCGTCGACCTGGTCCTCGACGTCCTGGATCTCCTCGTCCGTGGTGGCGCCGTCACCGTCCTCGTCGGAGCAGGCGACGCCGCCGAGCAGCAGCATCCCGGAGAACGCGACGGCAGTGGCGCGACGGAGGGTGCGGTCCATGCCCGCGCGCTACCCGCACCCCGCGAGGCGGAAACGGGCGGTCAGCGGGCCAGGGTGACCTGGAGCGCGAAGGCGACGAGGATGGCCAGGCCGAGCAGGAGGGCGGCGGCGATCAGGCGGCGGGTGCTCACGGCGGCGCGGAGGCTACCGGGCGGCCGTTTGTGCGCCGACCGGGCCGGGTACCCGCCCGCCGACCCCGGAGGTGCCGCGTGGACGTCCTCGTGCTGATCGCCGTGATCCTGCTGCTCCTCACCACCGTGCTCGTCGTCGTCCAGCGCCGGCGGCGGGCCGGAGGGGTGATCGTGGTCGACGGCGACCGCGACCGCTGATGGCCCTGCTGCTGCGGGCCACCGACCTCATCGGCCGGGTCGTCGTCACCATCGACACCGGCGAGGACCTCGCCGAGGTGAAGGACGTCGTGTACGGGACCGGCCACGCCCGGCTGCTCGGGTTCACGCTCCGCCGGCGGGGCTTCCTCGGCGGGCCGATGAAGCGGGTGCTGCCGTTCGCGAACGTGGCCGCGCTCGGGCGGGACGCCGTGATGATCGAGTCGGCCGACGCGCTGGCGCCGTCGGCCGACGCGTTCGCCCAGGCCGTCGCCAAGGCGACGGACCGCAACGTCCTCGACGACGAGGTGCTCACCGAGTCGGGCCGCCGGCTCGGCAAGGTGACCGACGTGATCGTCCTCTCCGAGGGCGTGCCCGAGGTCGTCGGCTACGAGGTGGAGGCGGGCGAGGCGATGGGGCCGAGGGCCGGCACCCGGGTGCTGCTCCCCCTGCCGAGCACGCTGGCCGTGTCCGGCTCGGCGCTCGTCGTCCCGGCCGCCGCGGAGGAGTTCGTGAGCGACGACCTTGCCGGCTTCGGCGCCTCGGTGGAGGCCTTCCGGGCCCGGCTGCGGGACGCCGGGTGAGGCGCTTCGCCGAGGTGCTCGGCCTGCCGGTCGTGAGCGCGACGACGGCCGAGCGGCTGGGCACGGTGGCCGCCCTGGTCGTCGACCCGGCCGGGGCGCGCGTCGCCTCGGTGCGGGTGAGCGGCGGGCCGGGCGAGTTCGTGAGCTGGGAGGACCTGCGGGGGGTCGGGCCCGACGCCGTCGTCGTGGCCGCCGACGCCGCCATCCGGTCCGCCCGCCCCGGCCTCGAGGAGCGCGCCGCGGCCGGCGTCGCCGACCTGATTGGCAAGCGGGTGCTCACCGACGCCGGCACCGAGGTCGGCACCGTCGCCGACGTCGAGTTCGACCCGGAGACCGGCCTGGTGACCACCGTCCTGGCCGGCGACCGCCGCCTCCCCGGCGCCGCGCTGCGCGGGGTCGGGCCCTACGCCGTCGTCGTCCGCGACGCCGGACTGGAGGAGCCGCCCACCGCCGCGCCATCCTGACCGGGTGAGGGTCGTCGTCACCGGGGCCGCCGGCTTCGTCGGGAGCCGGGTGGCCGAGTGCCTGCTCGACGGCGGCCACCGGGTGGTCGGCGTGGACGCGCTGACGCCGGACTACGACCCGGCCCGCAAGCGGGCCAACCTCGCCGGGCTGGCCGGCCGGCCGGGGTGGGAGGCGGTCGAGGCCGACCTGCGGGCGGCCGACGTGCGGGCCCTGCTCGCCGGGGCCGACGCGGTGTGCCACCTGGCGGCCCGGCCCGGCGTGCGGTCGTCGTGGGGCACCGAGTTCGCCGGCTACGCCGAGCACAACGTCGTGGCGACCGCGCGCGTGCTGGAGGCGGCGGCCGGCGCCGGCGTCGGTCGGGTGGTGCTGGCCTCGAGCTCGTCGGTGTACGGCACCGGCGCGGCCGTCCCGACGAGGGAGGACGCCCCGGTCCGGCCGCACAGCCCCTACGGGGTGACCAAGGCGGCGGCCGAGCACCTCGCCGGCGCGTTCGCCGCCAACTTCGGCCTGCCCGTCACCGTGCTCCGCTTCTTCACGGTCTACGGACCCCGCCAGCGGCCCGACATGGCCGTCGGCCGCATGGTGGAGGCGGCGCTCGGCGGCCCGCCCTACCGGCGGCTCGGCCCGCCCGCCCGCCGCGACCTCACGTTCGTCGACGACACGGCCCGGGCCACGGTGGCCGCCGTCGACGCCGACCTCCCGCCCGGGACCGTCCTCAACGTCGGGTCGGGCCGGTCGGTGTCGATGGCCGAGGTCGAGGCGCTCGTCGCCGCGGCCGTCGGCCGGCCGCCGCCCGTCGAGGAGGCCGGGGCCGAGCCGGGCGACGTGGACCGCACCGAGGCCGACGTCACCCGGGCCGCCGACCTGCTCGGGTGGGAGCCGGCCGTCGCCCTGGCCGACGGCATCGCCGCCCAGGTCGCCTGGCGGCGGGGCGCCTGACGGTCAGCCGGCGAGCGCGGCCTCCTCGGCGACGACGGCCCTGACCCGCTCGACGAAGCGGTCCTCGCCGAAGGCGGCCGCGTGGGCGGTGATGGCGGCCCCGTCCCAGGTCGTCGCCAGCGCCCGGCGCACGGCGGCGGCGATCTCGTCGGGGTCGGGCCGGTCGAAGAACACCCCCGTCACCCCCTCGACGACCGTGTCCAGGTAGCCGCCGCCCCGCAGCGCGACCACCGGCCGGCCGAACGACGCCGCCTCGAGCGGGGTGAGGCCGAAGTCCTCGAACGACGCCGCCACCAGCGCCGCGCTCGTGGCGTAGAGCCAGCGGAGCCGGGCGTCGTCGACCCGCTCGACGAAGGTCACCCTGGGGCCGGCCAGCGAGCGCAGCCGGTCGCGGTCGGCGCCCTGCCCGACGACGACCAGCCGGTGCCCGGGCAGGCGCTCGACCGCGGCGACCACCGCGTCGACGTGCTTGTAGGGCTGGAGCCGGGACACGCACAGCAGCGCGCCCTCCTCCACCCCCGGCACCGGCACGAGCGGCCCGCCGGGCACGACGGCCGGCGGCGGCGGGACGACGGTCGCCTCGATGCCGTAGGCCCGGCGGATCCGCTCGCGGACGCTCGTGGAGTTGCAGAGGTAGCGGTCGGCCGACCGGGCCGCCCGGCGGTCCCAGGTGCGCAGCGCCGGCGCCATCACGCCGACGGCCCGCTTCACCGCGCCGCTCGACTCGAGGAGGTAGTCCTCCGGCTGGTAGAGCCAGCGGGCCGGGTTGTGGCAGTAGACGACCTTGCGGCCGCCGGTCCGCACGCCGTGGGCCCACCCGCTCGACGAGCAGACGACCACGTCGGCGTCGACCCGCATGGCCGAGAAGGCGGGAGCGAGCAGGGGCAGCGCCCTGCGGTGGTCGGCCCGGAGGGCGGCGACCCGGTCGAGCGGCGAGGTCCGCACGTCCGCGTCCGCGAACTCCGGGTAGGTCGAGGCCCGCTCGTAGAGGGACGTGTGCAGCGGCGCCCCCGGGAAGGCTCGCAGCAGGCTGAGCACGACCCGCTCGGCCCCGCCCCGCTGGGTCAGGTAGTCGTGCACGAGGGAGACGTCCACGCCGGCCACCGCCGGCCGACACTACGCGGGGCGCGGACCGCTCCCCGGCCGCCGGCCATTAGCATTCCTTCGCTTGTCCTCCAGCGTCCCGAGCGGGCGGCCTCGCGGGCCGGCGGCCGCCGAACCCCGGTGAGCACGACCCTCAGCCCCTCCAGCACGCCGGCGCGCGGGTCGTCGACGCACGGTCGCCGCCGCCGCCGGTTCTCCCGCTCGCGCCTCACCGTCTGGGTGCTCGCCGCCGCCGCGACCGCGGCCGCCGTCGTCCTGTCCGACGCCGCCCCGACGGACCTCGCGGTCGTCGACGCCGTGTTCCGGGGCGCGCTGGTCGGCCTCGTCACCCTGGCCGCCAGCCGGGCCCGCCGGTGGTCGTGGCTGGCGGCGAGCGGGCTGGTGTGCCTCGCCGCGTCGTTCCCCTGGCTGGCCGTCGGCCTCGGCGCGCTGGTCGTCGGGCTGGCGGCGGCGGTGTTCGACGTGCGCCGCCGCGACGTGAGCGCGGCCGTGGGCGCGGCCGCCGCCCTCACCGCCCTGCACCTCGACGTCGACCACCCGGTGGGCGCGTCCGCGGCGCTGGCCGCCGTCGCCCTCGCCTGCATCACGGTGTCGGGGGTGCGGACCATGCGCCGCGGCCACCGGCGCCGCGTCTACACCGGCGTCGTGGTCGCCGGCGTGCTCGCCGCCGCCGCCGCCCTGCTGTTCGTGCTGACCATGCTGTCGATCAGGGGCGAGGCCGAGCGGGCCGTGGACCTGGCGAGGGACGGGCTGGACGCCGCCCGGGAGGGCGACACCGAGACCGCCGTCCGCCACTTCGAGGAGGCCGAGGCCGCCTTCGCGCACGCCGAGTCGTCGGCCGGCGGCTTCTTCGCCCAGCCGGCCCGGCTCGTGCCCGTCCTGTCGCAGAACGCGGCCGCCATCCGGCAGCTGGCCGACGCCGGGCGGGACCTGGCGTCGGCGGGGGCCACGACGGCCAGCCGGGCCGACCTCGAGTCCGTCCAGCTGCGGGGCGGCGCCATCGACCTCGAGCGGCTGGCGGCCATGGAGGAGCCGCTGGCCGAGGCGAGCGCGGCCCTCACCCGCTTCGACGCCACGCTCGACGACCTCCGGTCGCCCTGGCTCGTGGCCCCCATCGGCGACGCCGTGGAGGAGCTGCGCGAGCAGACGGCCGACGCGCTCCCCGACGCCCAGGTCGCCCTCGACGCCGTCCGGGTGGCGCCGTCGTTCCTCGGCGGCGAGGGCCCCCGCACCTACTTCGTCGCCTTCGTCACGCCGGCGGAGCTGCGGGGCTCGGGCGGCATCCTCGGCAACTTCGCCCAGCTCGACGTCGTCGACGGCCGCATCCAGCTCACGAGGACCGGCCGCAGCGAGACCCTGAACAACGCCAGCGACCCGTTCCTGCGCCAGGTCACCGGCATGCCGGAGTTCCTCCAGCGCTACGCCGGCTGGTCGCCGACGCAGTTCTGGCAGAACGTCACCATGTCGCCGGACTTCCCGACGACGGCCAAGGTCATCGAGCAGCTCTACTTCCAGTCCGGCGGCGTGCCCGTCGACGGGGTCATCAGCGTCGACCCGACGGCGCTCGCCTCGCTGCTGCGCCTGACCGGGCCCGTGGACGTGCCCGGGCTGCCGGCGCCGCTCACCTCCCGCAACGCCGAGCAGATCCTGCTGCGGGACCAGTACATCGAGTTCCCCGAGCGGGCCACGCGGGTCGACTTCCTGGAGGACGCGTCCCGGCTCACGTTCGAGGCGCTCACCTCCCGCGACCTGCCCGGGCCGCAGGCCATCGCCGACGCGCTGAGCCCGGCCGTCGACGGCGACCACCTGCGGGCCCACAGCGTCCACCCCGACGAGCAGGCCCTGTTCGAGGACCTCGACCTCGACGGGTCGATGCCGCCGGCCGAGGTCGACTACCTCGACGTCGTCACCCAGAACGGGTCGGCCAACAAGATCGACATCTTCCTGCACCGCACCGTCGACTACGAGGTGCGCGTCGACCCGGGCACCGGGCAGGCCACGGCGTCGCTCGACATCACGCTCGAGAACCAGGCGCCGGCGAGCGGGCTGCCCGACTACGTGATCGGCAACGACGTCGACCTCCAGCTGCCGCCCGGGCACAGCCGGATCTGGCTGTCCGTGTACACCCCGCTCGGCCTGGAGGGGGCGACCGCCGACGGCGCCGAGCTGGAGCTGGCGCCCGGCGCCGAGCTCGGCCGCCAGGTGTACAGCCAGTTCGTGACGGTGCCGCCGGGGGCGACGATGGCCGTCCACCTGGACCTGGCCGGCCCGCTCGACCTGAGCGAGGGCTACCGGCTCGACCTCGGCCACCAGCCGCTCGTGAACGCCGACGAGGTCAGCGTGGACGTCACGACGGCGCCCGGGTTCGAGATCGAGCCCGTCGCCGGCGTGGAGCGGCGGGGCGACGGCGTGGGCGCCGACCTCACGCTCACCGAGCGCCAGGCCTTCATCGCGGGGTTGGCCCGCCGATGAGGAGCACGCGCGCTATGGTGTCGCCACCCCCGGCAAGGGTAAGCATGTCGGTGCCGGTCGGCCGTCCCTTCGTGGGAAATGGTGGACTCGGCGGCGAAACTGCGCAACACTTGCCGGACGACGTGTACCTGCAGGCCCGATTCAAAGCCCTTCGGGGCGGAGGTGAACCCGTGATTCGACGCATCCTGGTCGTCGCAGCGTTCCTGCTGCTGATCTTCGCGCCGGCGGCCCAGGCCGCTCGGCCCTGCAAGTACAACGGCACCTGCCCGACCGTGACCGTGACCGTGCCGCCCGACCAGGGTGGGACGCTCCCCGTCACCGGCGGTTCCGACACCAACCTCGAGCTCGTCCGCTTCGCCGTGGCCTTCGTGGCCGTC
The DNA here is from genome assembly GCA_036399815.1 of Acidimicrobiales bacterium. Taxonomy (NCBI): domain Bacteria; kingdom Bacillati; phylum Actinomycetota; class Acidimicrobiia; order Acidimicrobiales; species Acidimicrobiales bacterium. The sequence continues at coordinate 4,783 of DASWMK010000179.1, read as the reverse complement.
GGTGGGATCCTCGTCCTCGCCGCCCGCAAGCGGACGTCCCGGGCACTCGCCGCCGACGTCGTCTAGTTGACCGGCGCCCCCGAGGCGCCCACAGGTACACGCCTAGCGACCGCCCCGGCTCTGCCGGGGCGGTTCCGCGTTCCCGGACGGCCACACAGCCCTGATCTCCTGGTGAAGGTGGCGGGCGGGACGGCGGGGTGGTCCGGCCGGCGGATGATCGAGCGGGCCGTCCCCAGCCGGTCACCCGTCGAGCGGTAGGCCCCGACCGCCGCCGCCGAGCCGGGCGACGCCGCCCAAGCCGTCGAGCGGTGGGACGCCTGCAGCCCGTTCCCAGGACGACGCCGCAGCCCGTTCCCGGCACGACGCCGCAGACCGTTCCCGGCACGACGCCGCAGCCCGTTCCCGGCACGACGGCCCAGCTGTTCCCGGCACGACGCCGCAGCCCGTTCCCGGCACGACGCCGCAGCCCGTTCCCGGCGACGACGCCGCAGGCCCTTCCCGGCACGATGCCGAGGCGGCTCGGCGATCAGGCGACGGATGCCGGCGCCGACGTCAGCGATGTGCACCGTCCGCCGGCCGGCGGCGCGTGCTGCCGAGGGCGCCGGGCGCGCCCGCTCGATCAGGCGTCGAGGGCGTAGGTGGCGGGCTCGGGCTGGTCGAGGTACGACCGGCCGACGACGCTCGCCTCGGGCACCGCCTCCAGCAGGTCGGGCTCCACGTACCCGGAGCCTCGCACCCAGGCCGGCACGTCGTCGAGTACGACGGGGCGGTTCATCCCGAGCATGTGCCGCAACGTCCGCCACAGCACCCACACGTCCATCCGCAGGCAGCCGTAGCGGAGGTAGAAGAAGTCGTAGTCCGGCGTCTCGTGGGGCAGCTCGTCGGTGTGCGAGCCCACCTGCCAGAGGCCGGTGCAGCCCTGGGGCACGAGCACCCGCAGCTCGCCGTACACCGGGTCGACGGGCTCGAACGCGTCGGGCATCTTCGGCCGGGGCCCGACGAGGCTCAGCCGGCCGAGGGCGACGAGGTACAGCTGCGGGAGCTCGTCGAGGTGCAGGCGGCGCAGGAGCAGCGGGATCCGGGGGAGGTTCATCTCGAGCGACCGCTTCAGCGCGTAAGGCGGCGTGTGCTTCGGCAGCGTGCGCAGCTTGTAGAAGCGGCGGTGCCGGCCGCCCTCGGTGATCCGCTCCTGCACGAAGAACGGCCACGACCGCAGCGACACCGCGGTGACGGCCGCCAACGCGGCGATCACCGGGGTGGCGAGGATGGCGAGGAGCCCGCCGACGACCAGGTCGAACAGCCTCTTCCGTACACGCCAGCTCAAGGTCGCTTCCCCACTCCCCTTGCCTCAGCCCTGGCGGTCCGCGCCCTCCGCTCCCTGCGGTGGACGAGTCTACAACGTCGTTGCGACACGCTTCCGAATCGGCAGCGGCACGCGATCGTCAACGGCGTCGGGCGGCTCAGCTGCCCACCAGCAGCTGGCGGACGTCGTCCTCGGCCTCGGGGGTGACGAGCACGAGCACCTCGTCGCCCGCCGACAGGCGGGTGTCGCCCCGGGGCACCACGACGTGCTCCTCGCGCACGACGGCGACGACGGTCGAGTCGCGCGGCAGGCCGAGGTCGAGGATGGCGCGGTCGGCGGCCGGCGAGCCGGCGGCCAGGGTGACCTCGACCAGCCGGGCCCGCCCGCCCTCGAAGGTCAGCAGCCGGACGAGCGAGCCGACCGACACCGCCTCCTGCACCAGCGCGGTGATCAGGTGCGGCGTCGACACGGCGACGTCGACCCCCCAGCTGTCGTTGAACATCCACTGGTTCTTCGGGTTGTTCACCCGGGCGACGACCCGGGGCACGCCGAACTCCTGCTTCGACAGCAGCGAGATCACGAGGTTGTCCTCGTCGTCGCCGGTGACGGCGGCGACCACGTCGGCCGTCTCCGGGGTGGCCTTCGCCAGCTCGGACACCTCGCAGGCGTCGCCGGCCAGCCAGGCCGCGCCCTTCGGCTCGCCGGCGGCGACGGCGTTGGCCACCCGGTCGGGGTCGACCTCCATGATGAGCACCTCGTGCCCGGCGGCGAGCAGCTCGGAGGCGATGAAGTTGCCGACGTTGCCACCGCCGGCGATCACGACCCGCATCAGTGGCCTCCTTGGCCCTGCGGCCCGGACAGGTGGGCGTCGACGGTGGCGAGGTCGCCGCTCACGGCCACGTAGGCGACGTCGCCCTCCTGCACGACCACGTCGGCCGACGGCAGCTCGCTCACCCCCAGCCGGCTGAAGGCGACCACCCTGGCCCGGCCGGGCAGCTCGAGCGCCGAGAGGCGCTGGCCGACCCAGGCGGCCGGGATGGGGCGCTCGACGAGCGAGACGCGGGCGCTCGGGTCGACCCACTCGACGCCGGCCTCGTCGGGGAGGATGCGGCGCAGCACCCGGTCGGTCGTCCACTGCACGGTGGCGATCGTCGGGATGCCGAGGCGCTCGTAGATGGCGGCCCGGCGGGCGTCGTAGATGCGGGCCACGACCCGCTCGATGGCGAACACCTCGCGAGCCACCCGGGCGACGACGATGTTCGAGTTGTCGCCGTTGGTGACGGCGGCGACGGCGTCGGCCCGGTCGATGCCGGCCTCACGCAGGCGGTCGCGGTCGAAGCCGACCCCGATGACCCGGTCGCCGCCGAAGTCGTCCGGGAGGCGGCGGAAGGCCTTCGCCTGGCGGTCCACGACGGCCACCGAGTGCCCGCCCTTGTCGAGGGCGGTGGCCAGGCCCGAGCCGACCCGCCCGCATCCCACGACGACGACGTGCACGGCCGGCACTCTAGGGGCGGCGTGGCCCGAGGCGCAGCAGCCTGGCCCAGGCGCCCGGGCCCCGGATCGGGCGGAAGGCGTCGGACGCGGCCGTGAGGCGGGCGTCCTCCTCGTCGGTGAGGTCGAGGTCGGCGGCCGCCGCGTTCGACTCGACCTGGGCGACGCTGCTGGCGCCCGGGATGGCCACCACGTTCGGCCGGCGGATGACCCAGGCCAGCGCCACCTGGGCCGGGGTGGCGCCGTGCGCGACGCCGATGGCCTGGAGCGCGCCGAGCAGGGGCTGGGCCCGCTCGAGGTTCTCGGGCAGGAACAGCGGGTTGGCCGCCCGGATGCCCGACGGCGACACCCGGCCGTCGTAGCGCCCGGAGAGGAGGCCCTGGGCCAGCGGGCTGTGCGCGATCACGAGCCGCCCGGCGGCGGCCGCGTGGGGCAGCACGTCCCGCTCCGGGTCCCGATGGACCAGGCTGTAGGCGACCTGGTCGGCGAGCACGGGCCGGCCGAGCGCGGCCTCGGCCCGGCGCCAGCGGTCGGCGTCGAAGTTGCTGACCCCGACGTGGCGGACGACGCCGTCGTCGACCAGCCGGGCCATCCCGTCCATCGTCGTGCCCAGCGGCACCACCGGGTTCGGCCAGTGCACCTGGTAGAGGTCGATGACGTCCACGCCCAGCCGGCGGGCGCTGGCCCGGCCCCGCTGCACGACGACCGGCGCGACGGGCGCCACCGGGAACAGCTTGGTGGCGAGGAACACGTCGTCCCGGCGGCCGGCGATCGCCTCGCCCACGATGCGCTCCGACCGCCCGAACGCGTAGACCTCGGCGGTGTCGATGAGGTTGATGCCGAGGTCGAGGGCGCGGGCGACGATGGCGCCGGCCGTCCGCTCGGCGTACTCCTCGCCGTAGCCCCACTCACGCGACCCGAACTGCCAGGTGCCGAGCCCGATGGCCGATACCCGCGCCCCGCCGACCTCGACGTGGCGCACTCAGACGGCCCGGCCGGGCTGGGTGCGCAGCAGGTCGCGGATCTCGGTGAGCAGCACGACCTCCTCGGTCGGCGTCGGCGCCTCGTCGGGCGCGGCCACCCCCCGGCGGCGCCGCTCCTGGAGCGCGTTGAACGCCTTGACCACGAGGAACAGGGCGAACGCGATGATGACGAACCGGACGACGGCGGTGAGGAACGCGCCGGTCAGCAGCCGGCCGTCGCCCACGTCGGTGGTGATCTGGTTGAAGTCGGGCTGGCCGAAGAACGCGGCGATCAGGTTCATGAGGATCCCGTCGGCGAAGGCCTGCACGACGGCGTTGAAGGCCACTCCGAGGATCACCGCGACGGCGAGGTCCAGTACGTTCCCCCGCATGACGAAGGCCTTGAACTCTCTCAGCATGCGGGCACGGTAGACCCGTGGACGTCGCCGTGACCGGGTCGACGGGGCTGATCGGCAGCGCGCTCGTCGCGTCCCTCGAGCGGGACGGGCACCGGGTCCGGCGGGTGAGCCGGCGGGCCGACGCCGGCCCGGGGACGGTGCGCTGGGACCCCGAGCGGGGCGAGCTCGACGGGGCCGCGCTCGCCGGCGTGGACGCCGTCGTCCACCTGGCCGGGGAGGGCATCGGCGACCATCGCTGGAGCGACGAGCACAAGCGGCGGGTGCTCGACAGCCGGGTGAAGGGCACCACGCTCGTGGCCGAGACGATGGCGGCCCTCGACCCCCGGCCGTCGGTGCTCGTCAGCGCCTCGGCCATCGGCTACTACGGCGACCGGGGCGACGAGCGCCTCACCGAGGAGAGCGCGCCGGGCGAGGGCTTCCTGGCCGACGTGGTGAGGCAGTGGGAGGGGGCGACGGGCGCAGCCGAGGCCGCCGGCATCCGCGTCGCCCACATCAGGACCGGGCTGGTGCTCGCCCGGTCCGGCGGCGCGCTGGCCCCGATGCTGCCGCTGTTCCGCTTCGGGCTCGGGGGCCGCCTCGGGTCGGGCCGCCAGTGGTGGAGCTGGATC
>DASWMK010000178.1 GCA_036399815.1 Acidimicrobiales bacterium | reverse complement strand
AGGCGCTCCTCGCCCGGCGGACGGCCGCCGGCGAGGCGACCGCGCCCCTCGCCGCGGCCGCGGCCACGGCCGACCAGCTCGGCGCCGGCGCGCTGCGCCACGAGATCGGCGCGCTGGCGGCGAGGGCCAGGATCACCCTCGACGGCCCCGACGACGAGGCCGAGCCGGACGGCTGGCCGGCCGAGCGCCTCGACCTCACCCCGCGGGAGCAGCAGGTGCTCGACCTGCTCGTGGAGGGAGCGACGAACCGGGAGATCGGCGAGACCCTGTTCATCAGCCAGAAGACGGCCAGCGTCCACGTGTCGAACATCATGGCCAAGCTCGGCGTCTCGACCAGGGTGCAGGCCGCCGCCGTGGCCGATCGCGCCCGCGCCGAGGGCGCCTAAGGCGCCGCCGGCGGAATCTGAGGGGCCACGGGGAGGCAACGCGGCGCCGTGCCCGATGGCACCGCCGGCGGGGGCTGCGACCCTGGACCGATGGCCGGAGCGGGCGGACCGTCGCCGGCCGATCGACACGGACGGAGGCCGTCCATCGTGCCCCATTCCCCCACCAGCGTGCTCTCCCTCACCGACTTCAACGGTCGGCCGCTCCCGCCCGAGCTGATCGCGTCGACCTTCGACGCCCTCATGCGCGAGAACGGCTACGTCTACTGCTGCAACGTCCCCGACGACTTCGACCACGTGGCGTTCTGCCGCACCCTCGGCGACTTCGTCCCCCAGTACACCGGGGTGATGGTGGGCGACGTCCGGCCCGAGCAGGGCATGGACGACGTGTACCACTCGGGCAACACCCGCCCGCTGCTCCCCCACACCGAGGGCTACGACTTCGAGGTCGTCCCGCCCCGCTACATCGCCCTCTGGTGCGTGGCGCCGTGCGAGGGCTGCGGCGGCGAGACCACCCTCGCCGACGCCTACGCCTGGCTGGAGTGCCTCGCCGACGAGGAGCTCGAGCGCATGCGGGACACCGTCTACGAGTGGAAGACCACCGACGGCGTGCTCCGCATGGGCATCGAGCTGCACTCGCGCCACCCGATGCTCGAGGACCACGAGGACGGCCTGATCTGCCGGTTCTCGTCCAACAACATGCTGCGGGACGGCGACGGGCTGGCCGCCGACCTCGTCGCCCGCGGGCTCGAGTTCTTCGAGAAGACCCACGTCGCCATCGACTACGAGGCCAACTCGCTGCTCGTCTGGGACAACTTCCGGATGATGCACGCGAGGAACGCGTTCACCGACCGCGGCCGGCACCTCAAGCGCGTGCAGGTGGCGGCATGAGCCTGCTCGCCGCCGCCGGCGAGGCGACGGTCGTCAACGTCCTCGACACCTACCGGGCCGAGGTCCAGCAGTCCCTGGACGACGCGGCGCGCTCCCGGCCGGCCGGCGGCGACTTCGACCCGGGCTGGGACCTGCCCGAGGACGGCGAGGCGCTGCGCCGCTTCTGGTCGGTGGCCGAGATGGCCGCCGTCGACCTCGGCACCTACCTCGGTCGGCGGCTCACCCTGCTCGACCTCATGCGCAACCCCGGCACCCGCACGACCAAGACCCTGGCGTCCCTCGTGATGGTGGCGAGGGCGGCGGCGTTCGTGCGGCGCACGGGCGAGCCGGTCATGATCGTCACCCCGTCGTCGGCCAACAAGGCCACGGCGCTCCGCGACGCCGTGCTCCGGGCCGTCGAGTCCGGGCTCGTCACCCCCGACGAGCTGCGCATCGCCATCGTCGTCCCCGCCGCGTCCACCGGGAAGCTGTGGGGCTCGGCCCTCTGCGACGACCCGGAGCTGGCGGCCCGCAACCCCGTGTTCGTCCACGGCGGGCCCGAGCGGGCCGGCGTGAAGGCCGTGGCCAGGGAGTTCGTCGACCGCCACGCCGGCGAGGTGCTCGACCGCTGCGGCGTGCACCTCTGGTACACGCTCGACCTCGCCAACTACATGGTGGCCGACGCCACCAGGGCGCTGTTCGAGCGGGACGCCATGCCGGCGCCTCCCGACGGCGGGCGCCTCCACGCCCACGCCGTGTCCAGCGCCTTCGGGCTGCTCGGCCACCACCTCGGGCACACGTCGTTCTGCGCCGGCCGGCCCGACCCGCGGTACTTCCTCGTGCAGCACCTCGACACGCCGGACATGGTCCTCAGCCTGTACACGGGCTCCACGTCGCGGCAGGGCATCCCGGCCTACGACTACGACGAGACGAGCGGGCTGTACCGCCAGGACGCCGACCCCCACTTCCCGGCGCTCACGTTCGACCCGGACGAGACGCTGGAGACGACGTTCTACACGCACCAGCCGCCGACCTCCGAGGAGATGAACCGGCTCATCCGGTCCCGCGGCGGCGGTGGGATCGTCGTCTCGCTGGCCGAGTGCCTGCGCCGCTACGGCGAGGTCCGGCGCCTGCTCGGGCTGGCCGGCGTGGCCGTGCCGGCCGACCCCCGCCGGGTGCGGGAGTGGTCGCTCGTGATGGCGGTGACCGGCGTGCTGAACGCGATCGACCGGGGGCTCGTGCCCGACGGCGACGACGTGCTCGTCCACGGCTCCGGCTGCTACGCGGACGACCAGTACGAGCCCATCCCGGCCGGCTGCCGGACGTCGGTGGCGACGGCGGCCGACCTGCGCGACACGGTGCTGGCCGCCGCCGCCCGGCGCGAGGGCGGTTCGCCGTGACCGCCGTCCTCGACACGAGGCCGGCACCGGCGACCGACGCCGGCGCGCCCCGGTGGGAGCGGCTGCCGGCGTTCGTGCTGCGCATGGCCGGGTTCCCGTTCGGGTGGCTGGGCGACCTGGCCGACGGCACCACGGCGGCCGCCACCGGCGGCCTGCTCGTCGCCCGGGCCAGGGTGGCCGCCGCGGTCGCCGCCGGCCGCCAGGTCGAGGCGGCCGGGCGGGACGACCAGCGGGCCCTCCGGGCGCTGCGCCAGGGCCGCCCGCCCGGGCCCGGCGCCGTCGGCCGGGCCTCGCCCGCCGTCGCCGCGGCCGCGGCCGAGCTGGCCGACGCCGTCGACCGGTGCACCGACGCGGAGCGGGCCGTGGGCGCCGCGTACGAGCGGGAGTGCGGGGCGACCGGCGCGGCCGCCACCGCCCGCTTCCGCGACGACCCCGCCCTCCAGGACATGCTCCTCGTGTCGAACGAGTCGTCCTACCGGACGATCCTCGCCTGGCTGGCCCAGCCCTGCTCGCACCGGCCCAACGCCCGCAACACCGACCGCAAGCAGCTCGACGCCCTCGTGCGCTACCTCCAGCGGGTGTGCGCGAAGAACGACACGACCAGCCACTTCGGCCCGCTGATGCCCGGCCGCTTCGACCCCGACCTCGACGGCGTGGCCTGGCGGCCGGGCCGGCTCGAGCGGGCGCCGCTCCTGTCGCGGTGGGCGGCCGACGAGCTCGGCGCCCGCCTCGGCGCCGACCCGGCCGTCCTCCCCGGCCTCCGCCCCCGGCGGACGGCGGGCGCCTTCCTCTGCGGCGACGTGCTCCGGGTGGTGGAGCTGCACTACGCCGAGCGGCGCGTCACGGACGTGCGCCGGGCGGCGACGATCGGGCCCGAGGTGCGCCTCGACGCCGGCGAGCTCGCCGTCCTGCACGCCGTCGACGGCGACCGCACGGTCGCCGACCTGGCCCGCCGCACCGGCCGGCCGCTCGACGAGACCGTCGCCGCCCTCCGGCGGCTGGAGGCGGCCGGCGCCGTCGTCGTCGGCCCCGACATCCCCTACGGCACCGAGGACCCCCTCGCCCACCTGCGGTCGCTGCTCGACGGCGACGGCGACGGCGACCTCGCGACGGCGACGTGGCGCGACCACCTCGACGCGTTCGCCGCCGACGTCGCCGCGTTCGCCGCCGGCGACACGCCCGAGCGCTCGGCCGCGCTGGCCCGCCTGAAGGGCCGCTTCGAGACGGTCACCGGCTCGCCGGCCGACCGCACGAGCGGCGGCTTCTACAGCGACCGGACCGTGGTCAACGAGCAGTGCCTGTGGGCGGCCGACGACCTGCGCGTCGGCGCCGGCCTCCTCGACGGCCTGGCCGGCGACCTGGCCGCCGTCTACGACCTGTTCCTCCTCCGCCCCCGCCACCGGCTGGTGGCCGAGCGGGCGCTGCTGGCCTCGTGGTTCGACGAGCGCTTCGCCGGCGAGGGCGAGGTCGGCGTGGACCGCTACCTCGACGCCTTCCTCGCCGACCTCGACGACCTGGAGCCGGCCTACCGGCAGGTCGACGCCGAGGTCGACGCCGTCGGCGACCTCGTCGAGTCCGTGCTGCTGCCCGACGCCGGCGCCACCGGGCCGGTGCACCGCGTCGACCCGGCCGTGGTCGACCGCGTGGTCGGCGAGCACGGCGCCGACGTGCCGGCCGTGTGCAACCCCGACGTGATGCTGCTGGCCGCCTCGCCGGAGGCCCTCGCCGCCGGCGACGTCGACGCGCTCATCGGAGAGATCCACGCCACCGAGGAGAACCTGAGCCACGGCTCGTTCGCCCCGTTCCTCGACGCCCGCTTCCCTGGCCTCGGCGAGGAGGTCGTGGCCCGCTACCGCGCCCTGCTCGACGAGGACGAGGACCTGGCCGACGTCACCCAGTTCCACCGCAACCGCACCTGGGTGCGCACGGCCCTGCCGTGCCACGAGGTGGAGGCGGTCGACCGCTCGCCCCACCCGCGCCGCTCGGTCACCCCGCTGCACGCGCTGACCGTCTGCCGGTCCCCCGCCGGCCTGCGGCTGCGCAGCCCGTCGCAGGGCCGCTTCCTGCGGCTCACCGTCGCCCCGCTGGCCTGGCTGTCGACCACCCGCAACCCGTTCGCGGTGTTCTCGTTCCCGTGGAGCCTCGGCGGCCTGGCCGTCGAGGGCCGGGGCCGGGACCGGCTGCCCCGCATCCAGGTCGGCCGGGTCGTCGTGCAGCGGGCGCTGTGGCGGGTGCCGGTCGAGCGGCTGGCCTCGGGCGACAAGCTCGAGGGGTTCGTGGCCGCCCAGGCCGTGCGCCACGAGCTGGGCCTCCCCCGGCACGTGTTCGCCCGGGTCCCCGGCGAGCTGAAGCCCGTCTACTGCGACCTCGACAGCCCGCTGCTGCTCCGCCAGCTCACCCGCATGACGGCCACGGCGGGGACGGGCACGGTCGAGCTCGGCGAGATGCTGCCCGGCCCCGGCCAGCTGTGGCTGCGGGACGAGCGGGGCGCCTACACCTCGGAGATCCGCTACGCGGTCTTCTCCGGCCGCGGCGGGGCGGGCGGGGCGTGATCCGCCGCCTCCTCCCCTTCGACGGGCCCGTCCGGGTCATGGCGGTCGCCACCCTGATCACGACCGTCGGCACCGGCCTCTGGTACTCCTCGTGGGCCATCTTCTTCACCCGCTCGGTCGGCCTGTCGTCCGACCAGCTGGCCGCCGGCATCACCGCCGCTGGCCTCCTCGGGCTCGTGGTGGCCACGCCGGTCGGGCGCCTGGCCGACCGCGTGGGCCCCCGCGAGGTGCTGATGGTCGTCACCTCCGTGCAGGCGGTCGCCATGGCCGCCTACACGCTGGTGCACGGCTTCGGCACGTTCCTCGCCGTGGCCGCCGTCGCCATCACCGCCGAGCGGGCCTACCTCGGCGTGCGCATGGCCCTCGTCACCGGGCTGATCGCCGACCACGAGCCGACCGGCGACGCCGAGGCCGACGCCGCCCACCGCGAGGAGGTGCAGCGGGAGCGCCTCGACGTCCTCGCCTACCTCCGCAGCGTGAACCACGTCGGCTTCGCCGTCGGCGCCGCGCTGGCCGCCGTCGTCCTCCAGGCCGACACCCGGCCCGTGTACGTCGCCATGGTCCTGCTCAACGCGGCCACGTTCGCCGCCTACGTCGCCCTGCTGACCCGCGTGCCCCGCGTGGCGCCGTGCGCGGCGGCGTCGCCGGACCGGCCCATCGCCGTCGTGCGCGACGTGCCGTTCCTCGTCGTGACCGCGCTGAGCAGCGTGCTCGCCCTGTGCTGGGGGATGCTGTCGACCGGCGTGCCGCTCTGGATCACCGAGCACACCGGCGCGCCCCACTGGGCCCAGGCCATGGTCGTGTTCCTGAACGCCGTCGGGGTGGCGGCGTTCCAGCGCCGGGCCAGCCGCGGCAGCGACGCCCCCGAGCGGGCGGCGCGGGCCGCCGCCAGGGCCGGCGTCCTCCTCGCGGTGTCGTGCCTCGTGTTCGCCGCGTCGTGGCACACGGCCGGCGCGCTGGCCGTCGCCGTGCTGCTCGCCGCGGCCGTCATCCACGTCGTCGGCGAGCTCCTGTACGCGGCGAGCGCGTGGGGCCTGTCCATCGCCCTGATGCCGGACAACGCCCACGGCGAGTACCAGGGCATGTTCGCGGCGGGCACCGCCGTCGTGCAGATGGTGGCCCCGGCGCTGATGATGCTGCTCGTCGTCGGCTGGGGGGTGGCCGGGTGGTTCGTCCTCGCCGGCGTGTTCCTCGCCGCCGGCCTGCCGACGGTGGCCGTCGCCCGCTGGGCCGCGGCGTCCAGGGCACCGGTGCTGGCGCCGGTGCCGGCGGTCGTGGGGTCGGTGCGATGACCGCCACCGTGGTCCCCAACGACGCCCCGGCCAGGGGCGGCGCCGCCCGCCGGGCCGCCCACCGGGCCCGCTACGCCTGGGCCAACAGCGGCGACCCCCGCCTGCTGGCCGCCCGTCGGCGGTGGGAGTGCCGGCCCCGCCCGACCGTCCCCGGGCTCGTGTCGCCCGGGCGGGACGGCGGGCCGACCATCGCCTACGCCGGCGCCCCCGAGGGCGTGCGCAACGTGCTCGCCTTCCTCGAGCAGCAGCGGGACGGCGCCGACCGGCCGACGCCCGAGCGGGTCGAGCGCGACGTCACGTGGGCCGACCTCGTCGCCGGCACCGCCTTCCCGGAGGCCGACCTCGTCGCCGTCGGCGCGGACGCCGCCAGGGTGGCGGGGCTGCCGACGGCCGGCGCGCTGGTGTTGCCGTTCCGCGTCCACCTCGTGGTCGAGGTGGACGACGACCTCGACGGCATGCGCCGGCGCATCTCCAAGCGCGAGCGCGAGGACTTCAGGCGGAGCCGCCGCGACCACGGCTGGACCTGGGAGCGGGACGACTCGCCGGCGGCGTTCGAGCACTTCTTCGAGCGGATGCACCGCCCGACCATGGAGGAGCGCCACGGCGACCGGCAGCGCAGCGAGGGCCCCGACGCCGCCTACGAGTGCCTGTTCCGGCGGGGGATGCTGTTCTTCGTCGCCGAGGACGGCCGCCGGGTGGCCGGCGTGCTGTGCCGGTGGGACGGGGCGACGGGGACGCTGACGACCCGCCTGCTCGGCGTCCTCGACGGCGCCCCCGAGCACTACGCCAGCGGCGCCTTCAAGGCCGTGTACCACCTGCTCCTCGAGTGGGCCTGCGCCAACGGCGTCGAGCGCATCGACTACCACGGCACGGAGGCCTTCGTGTCGAAGGGCATCTACCAGTGGAAGCGGAAGTTCCGCCCGACGGTCGTCCTGCCCCCCAACCACTTCGCCGGCAAGCGCCTCTGGTTCCGGCCCGCCCGGGACACCGAGGCCGTGCGCGACTTCCTCGTCGCCAACCCGACCCTCGCCATGACGGGGGACGGCGGCATGGAGGCCGTGTACTTCCGGGACGGCACCCGCCCGCCCAGGACCGGCCTCTCGTGGGAGTGCCCCGGCGTCGCCGGCGCCCGCGAGATCGACCTCGACGAGTTCCTGGCGCCCGCCGGCGCTCGCCGGAAGGAGCGCACGTGAGCGACACCCGACTCGCCCCCCACCCCTGGTTCGGCACCGGCGCCCCGCCGACCGACCACCGCCTGCCGGCCGAGGCCGTCGCCGAGACCGTCCTCGACGGCATGCGGGACGTGCCCTACCCCCGCCGCCCGGTCGCCCTCCAGCCCTTCGTGCTCCCCCGGGCGTCCTACGAGGAGCTGTTCCGGGCGGCGCGGGTGCTGCTGCGGCTCCTGCGCCGGGCGCTCGTCGAGGCCGGGCCGACCCGCCGGGCCCGCATCGACGCGCTCGGCGCGTCCGACGACGAGTACCCGCTGTTCGTCGACGACGAGGACGTGGAGCTGTCCTACTGCGACGCGATGGCCCGGCTGGACACGGTCGTCGGCCCCGACGGACCCCGGTTCCTCGAGGCCAACGTGAGCGGCGCCGTCGGCAACGCCGTGCAGACCCACCTGGCCACGCGGGCGTGGACGGACGCCTACGGCGGGCCGGGCGTCGCCCCGTTCACCGGCCACGACCCGTTCGCCGCCCGGGTCGCCATGTACGACGACGTGTGCGCCGAGCGGGACCTGGAGCGGGCCGTCGCCCTCGTGGGCAGCGTCCGCGACCTGTTCGGCGGCGTGCCGAGCACCCGGTACTTCGACGTCGAGCTCGACCACCTGCGCCGCAACGGCTACCGGGCCGAGTTCTTCGAGCCCGAGGACCTGGTGGACGGGCTCGGCCTGCCCGGCGAGCCCCGCTTCCCGCTCGGCCTCCGCCACTTCACGGTCCCCGAGTGGCGGGACCTCGGCATCAGCTGGGAGCCGGTGCAGCGGGCCCTGGAGGCCGGCTGCCTCCTCCTGTCCCCCCAGACGTGCTACCTCGTGGCCAACAAGAAGGTGATGGCCTGGGTGTCGGAGGAGCCGGCCTGGATGAACGACGCGGAGCGGGCCTTCGTCCGCCGCTACGTCCCGTGGACGCGGGTGGTCACCGACGGGCCGGCCGCGTGGGAGGGCCGCAGCTGGGACCTGCCCGACCTGCTCGTCCGCCGGCGCGAGCGCTTCGTGCTGAAGGGGGCCATCGGCATGAAGGGCCTCCAGGTCCACCTCGGCTGCGCCACGCCGGAGGCCGAGTGGCAGGACCTCGTGGGCCGGGCCGTGGTCGACGGCGACACCGTCGCGCAGGAGTTCGTCGAGCAGGGCCGCTGCCCGGTCGAGTGGGTCGAGGAGCCGGGCGACGAGGCGCGGTGGGCCGAGGTGGCGCCCGTGCTGAGCCCGTTCGTGTTCGGCGACCGGGCCGCCGGCTGCCTGGCCCGCTACTTCGTCACCGGCGAGGCCGACCGGGTCGTCAGCCTCGAGGGGTACGGCGCGCTGATGAACGTCGCCCTGGCCGAGCGGTGACCGCCGGGCGGGCCGACCTCGTCGTCGCCGGCAGCGGCTCGCTGGCCCGCTCGGTCTGCCACTCGCTGGCCGCCGCCCGCCCGGCGCCGGCCGCCGTCGTCGTCGTGGCCCGCTCGGGCGCCAAGGCGGCCGAGGTGTGCGAGGTGGCCGGCACCCGGGCGGCGCTGTCCGGGTCGCCGGCCCGCTTCCGGCCCGTCGAGTGCGACCTGGCCGACGGCGACCGGCTGGCCGCCGTGCTCGGCGAGGCCCGGCCGAGGGCCGTCCTCGGCTGCGCCTCGGTGCAGTCGCCGTGGGAGCGGACGGCGGCGCCGTCGGCGTGGACCGAGCTGCTCGCCGCGGCCGGGTTCGGCCTGGCCCTCCCCCTCCACGGCCTGCTCGCCCTCCGCCTCGCCGCCGCCGTCGAGGCCGCTACGCCGGGAGCGGCGTACGTGAACGCCTGCTACCCCGACGCCGTGAACCCGCTGCTGCGGGCGGCCGGCCATCGCGTGGCGTTCGGCATCGGCAACGTCGCCATCCTGGCCGCCACCCTCCAGGCGGCCCTGGGCCTGCCCGACCAGCGCCGGCTCCAGGTGCTGGCCCACCACTGGCACCTCCACGCCCCCGACGACCCGGCCGAGGAGGCGCTCGCCTGGTGCGACGGCCGGCCGGTGGAGGACGTGGGCCGGCTGGTGGCCGGGCAGCGGGCGGTCGGCGGCGCCGAGCTCAACCTGGTGACGGGCCACGCCGCCGCCCTCCTGCTGCGCGACCTGCTCGCGGGCGCGGAGGTGGCCACCAGCCTGCCCGGCCCCGGCGGGCTGCCCGGCGGCTACCCCGTCGTCGCCTCGCTCGACGGCGCCCGCGTCGAGGCCCCGCCGGGCATGACGGTGGACGAGGCGGTGGCCAGGAACCGCCGGTGGGCCGAGCGCGACGGGGTGGTGGTCGAGGACGACGGCCGGGTCGTCGTGTCCGCCGCCGCCGCGGCCGCCGTCCGGCCCCACCTGCCGGCCCTCGCCGGCGGGTTCTCGGCCGCCGACGCCGTGGAAGTGGCCGGCGACCTCCTGGCCCTCCGCGACTGGCTGCGGGCCGAGCCGGCCGCTCAGCCGTAGGGCAGGCGCTCGGGCAGGGCGTCGACCACGGCCCGGTCGCCGTCCACGACCAGGTCGCCGTCGTCCAGCGCCCAGCCCCGCCCGGCCAGCCAGGCCACCAGCGCGGCCGCCGGGCCGGTGACGGTGGCGCCCCCTTCCCCGGTGCCGATGGCCCACTCGCCCTGGGCGTCGGTGGGTCGGACGACGACCGTGGGCATGGGCGGGTCGAGGCGGCCGCCCCGGTCCACGAGCTCGTCGGCCACCCGGGGCAGCAGCACGGCCGCCACCTCGGCCGGCCAGTCCGCCGGCCGGTAGCCGAGCCGGAGGTCGACGTGGTGGAGCTCGCACTCGGTCAGCCGCGACCGGGGGCCGACCCGGGCCGGCATGGTGCCGTCGAGCATGGCGATGGGGCGCTCCCAGGCGTCCTCGGGCATGGCGTCCCACGCCGCCCGCAGCTCTGCCGCCGACCGGGTGACCTCCTCGACCAGCACGGCCGCCGGCTTGGCCGGCCCCTCCTCGATCTCGGCCTCCCGCTGGTCGTCGCCGCCCGGGTACTGCTCGGCGACCTCGCCCGCCGCGGCCGCCTCGGCCATGCGCCGGTGGTCCTCGGCGTTGCGGGCGAGGTGGGTGAGCAGGTGGGCCCTCGTCCACCCGGGCAGGGCCGACGGCCCCGCCGCCTCCTCCTCGCCCACGGTGGCGAGGGTGGCGACCAGCCGGTCGGTCGCCCCCTCCAGGAGCTCGAGCAGGAGGTCGACGTCGGTCTGGGGGATGGCCGCCATGGGTGGAGCCTTCCCGCCCGGCCGGCCGTAGCATCCCGGCGTGGAGCACCGCACGCTGGGACGCACGGGCGTCCAGGTCAGCCCGCTGTGCCTCGGCGCCATGATGTTCGGCGCCTGGGGCAACCCCGACCACGACGAGTCCGTCCGCATCGTCCACGCCGCCCTCGACGCCGGCATCAACTTCGTCGACACGGCGGACGTGTACTCGGCCGGCGAGTCCGAGGAGATCGTGGCGAAGGCCATCGCCGGCCGGCGCGACGAGGTCGTCCTCGCCACCAAGGTCCACGGCCAGATGGGCAAGGATCCGAACGAGCGGGGCAACTCCCGGCGCTGGATCGTCCGGGAGTGCGAGGCCAGCCTCCGCCGCCTCGGGACCGACCGCATCGACCTCTACCAGATCCACCGGCCCGACCCGACCACCGAGATCGACGAGACCCTCGCCGCGCTCACCGACCTCGTGCGGGCCGGCAAGGTCCTCTACGTCGGCAGCTCGACGTTCCCGGCGTCCGAGATCGTCGAGGCCCAGTGGGTGGCCGAGCGGCGCGGGCACGTCCGCTTCGTGTGCGAGCAGCCGCCGTACTCGCTGCTCGTGCGGGGCATCGAGGCCGACGTGCTGCCCACGTGCCAGCGCTACGGCATGGGCGTGATCCCGTGGAGCCCGCTGGCCGGCGGGTGGCTGTCGGGCAAGTGGCGGCTCGGGGCCGAGGACCTCACCAGCCGGCGGGCCCAGCGCCTGCCCGACCGCTACGACCTGTCGATGGTCGAGAACCAGCGCAAGCTGGAGGCCGCCGACGCGCTGGCCCGGCTGGCCGACGAGGCGGGCATGACCCTCGTCCACCTCGCCGTCGCCTGGGTGATCAACCACCCGGCGGTCACCTCGGCCATCATCGGCCCCCGCACCATGGACCAGCTGACGTCGCAGCTCGGCGCCGTCGACGTCACCCTCGAGCCCGACCTGCTCGACCGCATCGACGAGGTCGTGCCGCCCGGCACCAACTTCAGCTGGGCCGACGCCGGCTACCGGCCGCCCTCGCTGGAGCCCGCCGCCCGCCGCCGCTGACCGCTGGGGTGCCCACCCCTTGTGCGCGGGGGGTGACCTGCCGACGATGGACCCGTGACCGTCCTCGACGACGCGCGGATCGCCGTCGCCCCGGCCGGCCCGGCGGACGGGCGGGCCGCCACCCTGCGCCGGGCGCTCGTCGGCGCGGCCGTGGCCACCCCGCCGGTCGTGGTCGCCGGCCTGGTCGTGGCCGGCCTGCCGGACTACGCCCGGCTGCTCGTGGACGAGCAGTCCCCGATCACCTGGCTCCAGACCGTGCTGCTGGTCGTGGCCGGCGTGCTGGCCGGGCTGCTGGCCGCTCGCCGCTGGCTGGCCGGCGACCGCCTCCACCCCTGGTCGCTCCTCGCCGCCGGCTTCGTCTGGCTGGCCCTCGACGACCGGTTCCTGATCCACGAGCGGCTGCGGGACGACGTCCTCGCCGGCCGCGTGCCCGACGTCCTCCCGTGGGGCAAGTCGGGCGACGTCGTCCTCCTCGCCTACGCCGTCGGCGGGCTCGTCCTGACCCGCTCGGTGCTCCGGGCCCTGCACGACGACCGGACCGCCCGGGTGGCGTTCGTGGCCGCCCTGGGGCTGCTCGGCCTCGCCGCCGGCATCGACTCCGTCGACCCCGCGTCGCTGACCCGGTCGGAGGAGCTGGCCGAAGGCACCGTCGAGGAGTCGCTGGAGCTGTTCGGCGACGCCGCCTTCGTGCTGGCGCTGGCCCTGCCGGCCGTCGCCGCCGAGGCCCCTACAGCCGCTCGATCACACCCCTGACGAGCCCGGCCATCCGGTCGCCGGCCGCCGACCCGGCGGCCAGCACCTCGGCGTGGTCGAGCGGGGTGGCGCCGAGGCCGGCGGCCTGGTTGGTGACGAGCGAGACGCCGAGCACCTCGGCCCCGAGGTGGCGGGCGGCGATCGTCTCCAGGGCGGTGGACATGCCGACGAGGTCGGCGCCGAGCAGGCGCAGCATGCGGACCTCGGCCGGGGTCTCGTAGGCGCCGCCGAGCAGCGCGGCGTAGATGCCCTCGGGCAGGCCGGGCTCGACCTCCCTGGCCAGCGCCCGCAGGCGGGGCGAGTAGGCATCGGTCAGGTCGGCGAAGCGGGGGCCGCGGTCCTCCGGCGGTGCCGGCCCGACGAGCGGCGAGGCGCCGGTGAGGTTCAGGTGGTCGGACAGCAGCACGGCGGTGCCGACCGGGAAGTCGGCCCGCAGCGAGCCCGCCGCGTTGGTCAGGATCACGACCCCGCAGCCGCTCAGCACGGCCGTGCGGACGCCGTGGACGACCGTCCAGGCCGGGTGGCCCTCGTACAGGTGCACGCGGCCGAGGAACAGCAGCACCCGCCGGTCGCCGACCGTCACCGACCGGACGGCGGCGCCGTGGCCGGCCACCGTCGGCGGCGGGAAGCCGGGCAGGTCGGCCAGGGCCACCTCCGCCACCGTCGTGCCGAGCCCCTCGGCGGCCACCGCCCAGCCCGAGCCGAGCACGACGGCCACGTCGTGGCGCTCGACGCCGGTGGCGGCGGCCAGGGCCTCGGCAGCGGACAGGGCGGCGGCGAACGGCTCCATCGGCCCATGCTGGCACTACCGTCCGGCCGGTGGCCCCGACCGTCGACGAGCTGGTGGTGGGGGACGAGCCGGCGGCGTGGGCGGCGGCCGGCTTCGCGGTCGACGGCGACGGCACCTGCCGGGTCGGGCCCGTCCGCATCCTGCTGGCCGGGCCGGGCGGCGGCCGGCACCTGCGGTCGTGGTCGCTGCGGGACCTGCCGGCCGGCGCCCCGGCCGCCGTCGACGGCATCCCGACGGCCGCGTCCGCCCGCCGGCCGCCGGAGCCGGCCGCGCACCCGAACGGCGCGGTCGCCGTCGACCACGTGGTCGTCCGCTCCCCCGACGTGGACCGCACGGCGGCGGCGGTCACGGCCGCCGCCGGCGTCGAGGTCCGCCGGGTCCGCCACGCCGGCGGCGACCCGCCGGTCCGCCAGGTCTTCTTCCGCCTCGGCGAGGTGGTGCTGGAGCTGATCGGGCCCGAGGAGCCGGACCGGTCCGACCCCCGCCCGGCCCGCCTCTGGGGCCTGGCCCACACGGTCGCCGACCTGGACGCCACAGCCGCCCTCCTCGGCGACCGCCTCGGCCCCGTGCGGGACGCCGTGCAGCCCGGCCGCCGCATCGCCACCCTCCGCCACCGCGAGCTCGGCCTGTCCGTCCCGACGGCGTTCATGAGCCGGTGACGGGCCCGGCCGGGGCGCTGCTTACCATCGCCCGGTGAGCGAGACGTGGGAGCCCGAGGTCGCCGAGCTGCGGCGGCGGGAGGCGCTGGCCCGGGAGATGGGCGGGCCGGAGAAGGTGGCCCGCCAGCACGCCGCCGGCCGGCTCACCGTGCGGGAGCGCATCGACGCCCTGCTCGACCCGGGCTCGTTCCACGAGGTCGGCGCGCTGGCCGGCAAGGCGACCTACGACGAGGACGGCGCGCTGGCCTCGTTCACGCCGGCCAACTTCGTGTTCGGGCGGGGCCGGGTCGACGGCCGCCCGGTCGTGGTCGGCGGCGACGACTTCACCGTGCGGGGCGGCGCCGCCGACGCCGCCATCTTCGGCAAGCAGGTGATGGCCGAGCGGATGGCGAACGAGCTGCGGCTGCCGCTCGTCCGCCTGGTCGACGGCACCGGCGGCGGCGGGTCGGTGAAGTCCCTCGACCAGGACCGCCGCACCTACGTCCCCTGGAACCCGGGCTGGGAGCTGGTGGTCGGCAACCTGGCCACCGTGCCGGTCGTGGCCCTGGCCCTCGGGCCGGTGGCCGGCCTCGGCGCGGCGCGCGTCGTCAGCAGCCACTACTCGGTGATGGTGCGGGCGACGGCTCAGGTGTTCGTGGCCGGCCCGCCGCTCGTGGCCCGGGTCGGCGAGCAGGTGGACAAGGAGGGGCTCGGCGGCAGCGCCATCCACACCGCCAACGGCGTGGTCGACGACGGGGTGGACAGCGAGGAGGAGGCGTTCGAGCGGGCCCGCCGGTTCCTGTCCTACCTGCCGTCCTCGGTGGACGAGGTGGCGGCCAGGACCGAGCCGGAGGACGACCCGGAGCGGCGGGAGGAGTGGCTGATCGGCGCCGTCCCCCGCGACCGCCGGACGGTCTACCGGCCCCGGCCGATCGTCGAGGCCGTCGTCGACCGGGGCTCGTGGTTCGAGCTGGGCCGGGGCTGGGGCCGCTCGGCGGTGACCGGCCTGGCCCGCCTCGACGGGTGGCCGGTGGCCGTGCTGGCCGGCGACCCCTACCACTACGGCGGCGGGTGGACGGCGGCCGCCGCCGACAAGGTCACCCGCTTCGTGGACCTGGCCGACACGTTCCACCTGCCGGTCGTGCACCTCGTCGACCAGCCGGGGTTCGTGATCGGCAGCGCGGCCGAGCGGGCCGGCACCATCCGGGCCGGCGCCCGCACCCTGGCGGCGATCCACCAGGCGTCGGTCCCGTGGTGCTCGGTGATCCTCCGCAAGGTGTTCGGGGTGGCCGGCGCCGCCCACCAGGACGCCAGCCGCCTGTCGTACCGCTACGCCTGGCCGTCGGGCGACTGGGGGTCGCTGCCGCTCGAGGGTGGCGTGGAGGCGGCCTACAAGGCCCAGCTCGAGGCCGAGCCCGACGAGGCGGCGCGCGCCGCGCTCCTGGAGGAGCTGACGGCCCGGCTGGAGCGGGTCAGGTCGCCGTTCCGCACGGCCGAGGCGTTCCTCGTCGAGGAGATCGTCGACCCCCGCGACACCCGCCCCCTGCTGTGCGAGTTCGCCAACCTGGCCGCCCCGCGGCGCCGGCCCGGGCCGACGGCGAGGGGGATGCGGCCCTAGCCGGGGGGTCCGGTAGCCTGCCCCCGCTGTGCTCGACCACGTCTTCACCGACGCCATCGGCGCCCTCCGCGACGCCTTCGAGAACGCCCTCCTGGAGCGCCAGGCCTTCGAGGAGCGGTTCCAGGTCGACGTGCTGCTCGGCGACTGCACGTGGGAGACGTCCTACGGGCTCCCCGGCGAGGGCCTGCCGCCGAGGGTCCAGGCCGACATCACCCTCGACTGGCCGACGTGGGCGCAGACCTCCTACCGGAAGTGGTACATCGGCGAGCCGTTCGAGGAGCCGCCGGAGATCCTCGTCGAGATCACCCTGCGCATCCAGCGCCTGGCCGAGCGGCCCGAGCCGGGCACCGTGCTCGACGTGCTGCCGGAGGCCAGCCCGGCCATCGGCCGGGAGTCGCTCGAGCGCTCGGGCCCGACCATCGAGGAGGTCTACGGCCACGACCTCACCTCCGGCGAGTACGCGCTGGAGGTGTCCTACGAGGGCAGCTACGAGCTCGACGAGGACACGCTGGCCGACGGGTCGATCCTCGACGACCACTTCTCGTCGATGGGCGGCTGGATCGCCTCGACCCTCGTCCGCCTGGGCGACCTCAAGTTCGCCTACCTGCCCCCGGGCGAGGAGGAGTAGCCGTGCCGGCGACCGCCCCGGACCCCGACCTGGCGGCGGTCGCCGCCCACGCCGGGGCCCGCAGCGACGAGCACGAGGCCCGGCTGGCCGACTGGGTCCGCCAGCGCAGCGTCAGCAGCACGGGCGAGGGCATGGACGAGGCGCCGGACCACGCCCGCCGCCTGCTCGAGGGCGCCGGGCTCGACGCCGAGGTGTTCCCGACGGAGGGCTGGCCGATGGTCGTCGGCCGTCGGCCCGGCCCGCCGGGCACGCCCAACGTGCTGATCTACGGGCATTACGACGTGCAGCCGCCCGACCCGGTGCCGGCGTGGACGAGCCCGCCCTTCGAGCCGACCGTGCGGGACGGGCGGATGTACGGGCGGGGCACGGCCGACAACAAGGGCCAGCACCTGGCCCACCTGCTCGCCATGGAGTCGCTGCTCGCCGTGCGGGGCGACCTGCCCTGCGGGGTGACCGTGCTGCTCGACGGCGAGGAGGAGATCGGCAGCCCCCACCTCCCGGCCTTCGCCAGGGAGCACCGCGACGACCTCGCCGCCGACCTCGCCCTGTGGAGCGACGGGCCCGTGCACGAGGACGGCAACTGGGTGCTGATCTTCGGGGTGCGGGGGATCGTCGCCTTCGAGCTGCGGGCCAGGGGCCCGAACCGCTCGCTGCACTCGGGGAACTGGGGCGGCATCGCCCCGAACCCGCTGTGGACCTTGGTCCACCTGCTGGCCTCGATGAAGGCCCCGGACGGGCGCATCCTGGTGGAGGGCGTGATGGACGACGTCGCCCCGCTGACCGAGCGGGACCGCGAGGCGCTGGCCGCCCTGCCCGGCGACGTGGACGCCATCCGCGCCCACCTCGGCGTCGACGCGCTCGACGCCCCGGGGGACCGCGGCCTGCACGAGCGGCTGTGCTCCTGGCCGACCCTGACGGTCAACGGGCTGCACGGCGGCTACGGCGGGCCGGGGATGCAGACGATCATCCCGTCCGAGGCGGTGGCCAAGTGCGACATGCGCCTCGTGGCCGACCAGTCGGCCGACGCCGTGTTCGCCGCCGTCGAGGCCCACGTGCACCGGCACGCGCCGGGGGTCGAGGTCGTGCGCCAGGGGTCGATGGAGCCGTCCCGCACGCCCCTCGACGCCCCCTTCGCCGGCGCCGTGCGCCGGGGCATGGCGGCCGCGCAGGGCGGCGACCCGCTCGTCGTGCCCGCGCTCGGCGGCAGCCTGCCGATCTCGGTGCTGACCGCCGACCTCGGCCTGCCGACCTTCGGCGTCCCCTACGCCAACGCCGACGAGGCCAACCACGCCCCCGACGAGAACTTCGAGCTGCGCCGGTTCCACACCGGCGTGGTCACGACGGCGTCGGTGCTGCTGGAGCTGGGGCGCTCGCCGCGCTGAGGTCGCCGGCCAGCTCCCGCAGCGGCTGCTGCGGGCGGGCCCCCAGGTGGGAGATGACCTCCGC